>JBASJO010000329.1:0-18105 GCA_049655365.1 Rhodoferax sp.
GCCCCGCGCCTGCTGCGCACTTCCGTTGGTGCCGAGGAAATTGCCGAGGTGGTGAGCCGCGCCACCGGTATTCCGGTGAGCAAAATGATGCAGGGTGAGCGCGACAAATTGCTGCAGATGGAAGATAAATTACACCAGCGTGTGGTGGGCCAGGACGAGGCCATTGGCGCCGTGGCCAACGCCATCCGGCGTTCACGTTCGGGCCTGAGTGACCCGAACCGGCCCACGGGTTCCTTCCTGTTCCTGGGCCCCACGGGCGTGGGCAAGACCGAGCTTTGCAAGGCGCTGGCCGGCTTCATGTTCGACAGCGAGGACCATCTGGTGCGCATCGACATGAGCGAGTTCATGGAGAAGCATTCTGTGGCCCGTCTGATTGGTGCGCCGCCCGGCTACGTGGGTTACGAGGAGGGCGGTTACCTGACCGAAGCCGTGCGCCGCAAACCCTACAGCGTACTGTTGCTCGACGAGGTGGAAAAGGCCCACCCCGATGTCTTCAACGTGCTGCTGCAGGTGCTCGACGACGGCCGCCTGACCGACGGCCAGGGCCGCACCGTGGATTTCAAGAACACCGTGATCGTGATGACCAGCAACATCGGCTCATCCATGATCCAGGCCATGGTGGGTCAGGACTACGAGGACGTCAAGGAAGCGGTGACGGGGGAACTGAAGAACCATTTCAGGCCCGAGTTCCTGAACCGCATTGACGAGACCGTGGTGTTCCATTCGCTCGACGCCAGCCACATTGCCGACATTGCCCGCATCCAGCTGGCGGTGCTCAAGGCGCGTCTGGAGCACATGGAACTGGGCCTGGAGGTGAGCGAAGCCGCCGTGGCCGAGCTGGCCAAGGTCGGCTTTGACCCGGTCTTTGGTGCCCGTCCGTTGAAACGCGCGATTCAGCAGCGGCTGGAAAACCCGCTGTCCAAGTTGCTGCTGGAAGGCAAGTTTGCGCCCAAGGACACCATCCACGTCGATGTCGACACCATCCGCGCACCGGGGCAGTTCAGCTTTGCGTGAGAAAGGGGTTTGGCCAGCCGTGGATGCATGATGACGGCGGCATGATGCTCTCGCCTGTCGGGCCGTCAAAGGCCCGGCAGGCGTGACCCGTTGCTGATCTTTTTAAAAACCCCTTGGCTCCCTCTTGCCGAGTGTTCCAGCTACCATTCGGGCATGACCGCAGCCAGCCCAACCTTAGCCCTTTCCGTTCCCCTCAAGCAAGACGCCACCATCATCGGCCTGGTGGGCCTGGCCCATGCTTCGTCGCACTTTGGTCATTTGTTGCTGCCGCCGCTGTTCCCGGTGTTCATGGTGGAATTCGGTCTGAGCTTTTCGCAGTTGGGTGCGCTCATGAGCGTGTTTTTTGTGGTGTCGGGCATCGGCCAGGCCTCGGCTGGTTTTGTGGTGGACAAGGTGGGTGCGCGGCCGCTGCTGTTTGCTGCGCTGGCCCTGTTTGCACTGGCCGCTTTACTGGCTTCCACCGTGACCGGCTACAGCGGACTGCTCATGGTGGCGGCGCTGGCCGGGCTGGCCAATGCCACTTTTCACCCGGTGGACTTCACCATTTTGAACCAGCGTGTCTCGGCGCCGCGCCTGGGCCACGCTTTCAGCGCCCATGGCCTCACAGGCAATCTGGGCTGGGCAGCGGCCCCGGTGTTTTTTGCCACCTTGACCGTGTTGAGCAACTGGCGAACGGCTTACGTGGTGGCAGCGTTGCTCTATGTGGCCGTGCTGGCGCTGATGTGGCTGCAGCGTGACAAGCTCAAAACACAGGCGGTTGTGCACCATGCTGACAGCCCGGCCGAGCACAGCATGGCGTTCATGAAGCTGCCGGTAGTGTGGTGGTGCTTTGCCTTCTTTTTGCTCTCGACCATGACTCTGGCGGTGGTGCAGAGTTTTTCGGTGTCCATTCTCAAAGCCATGCACGGCATCAGCTTTGAGTCGGCCACCCTGACGCTCACGGGCTACATGCTGTGCGGTGCCCTGGGCATGTTTGTCGGTGGTTTTGTGGCCGCCAAATCTCGCCACAGCGACCGCGTGGTGGCGTTGTCGATGTCGGCTGGGGCGGTGTTGCTGGCGCTGTGTGGCACCGGCCTATTTGGCGCCACGCTGACCATGGTGGTGCTGGCGGCCACCGGCTTTGCGGTGGGCATTGGCGGGCCGTCGCGTGACATGATGATCAAGAAAGCGTCCCCCAAAGGCGCCACGGGCCGGGTCTATGGCCTGGTTTATTCGGGGCTGGACACCGGCTTTGCCATTTCACCGCTGATTTTTGGTGTCTTCATGGACCGCGGCTGGTACGCTGCCACCCTGTTGGGGGCGGCTGCGGTTTTGCTCTTGAGCGTGGTGGCGGCGCTGGGGGTTGGGCAGCGCACGCCTGCCAGGACCTGACTCAGCGCCCCTTGATGGTGTAAGTGCCGTCTTTCAGCCACTTGATCTCGGCGTCCATAAACACGGTCTTGAGCTCGGGCTTGTAGAGCTTGACCATGTCATGGGCTTCACCGCTGCGTCCACCCGCACCGCAGAAGAAGATGATGGGCTTGTCGGTGGGCAGTTTGTCGATGTTTTTTTCCAGGGCATTGACCGGCATGTTGACTGCGCCCTTGAAACTGCCAGTGGCAAATTCTGAGGCATCACGCACATCGATCAAATGCACGCTGTCGGGCGCTTCCTTGTAAATGCGCTCGAACGAGGCCACAGTGATGGTCCCTGACTCCTTGCCTGCCTCCATCACCGGCGCTTTGGCTGCGGGCACCGCGGCTGCGCCGACTGTGGGACCCGGGCCATAGGCTTTGGCCCAGGCCGGGTAGCCTTCAGGCACGACCTTGACGTTGGTATAACCCAGCTTGATGGCCTTGGTGGCCGAGTCGTTGCTCAGCTTGCAGGCCAGGCCGTCGCAGTAGAAAAACAGGGCGGCGGCCTTGTCGGCGGGCAGCAGTTCAGGTGCGAGTTTGTCAAACTGCGAATCGGGCATGTTGATGGCGCCCGGAATATGACCCACATCGTACTTGCGCGCCTTGGGGCGTGCATCAATCAGGGTCATGGGCGCTTTTTCGTCCATCAGTTTCTTGATGTGCGCCACACTCACGGCATGCAGGTTGCCGTTCTTGATCCAGTCAGGAAAACCCGCGGCGTAGACCCGGATGTTGGTGTAGCCCAGTTTTTCCGCCTTGAAGGCCGAGTTGTGGCTCAGCGTGCATTCGGGGCCATCACAATAAAAAACCAGCAGCGTGGCTTTGTCGGCGGGCAGCATCGTGGGCGCCAGCTTGTCAAACTGGGAGTCGGGAATGTTAACGGCGGTCTGAATATGGCCCAGGTCGAATTTGCGCGCAGCCGGGCGCGAGTCGACCACCATTACGCCGTCGATTTTTGGTATCACGGCCTGCTGCTTGACAAAATCGACGTCGACCAGTTTGGTGTACCAATTGGCTTTGGCCTGCACGGCCGCGGCATCCTGTGCCAGCGCTGCGGTGGAAACCAGGGCGCCCGCGCTCATCATCAGCGAGGCTAACACGGCTGCATAGAGCGGAATTTTCTTGAACTTCATGGTGAACTCCTTTTGAGAAACGTTAAAAAATGATTACATCAGGGTGAATTTTTCGGTCGATTCGTTGTAGCGCACCAGGGCGTACCACAGCAGCAGCAAGCCCCCGGACATCAACAGGGTGAGGCCCCAACCCGAAACCATGTCCGGCCAGTAGGCTTGAAAGCCCACTGCGGTTTGCTCATAGGTCTCGATGTTGGTTTCGTCGATCGACGTGATCTGGAATTTCTTGAGCAAAGCGCTGGCGGTGGAACCCATCCAGGCAAAGAAAAACATGCCGACCCAGAGCTTCAGGTGACCTTCACCCATGCGCCAGAGCGAGCCTGAGGCGCAACCGCCGGCAAACACCATGCCAACGCCAAAGATCAGGCCACCCAGCAGGGAGCCGATCCAGAAGGTGGCGGGAATGGCGACATAGGGGTCGATGATTTCCTTTTGAAACAGCAGCGCGGCCAGGGGCAGGCCGATGGCCAGCGCCAGAATCACGGCCTTGGTCATCTCGCCCTCGCCAGTCACAAAGGGCTCGCGAAACGCCCGTGCAAAGCACAGCCGGGAGCGGTGCAGGATAAAGCCGATGGCAAAGCCGGCCAGCACGATCAGCGCCCGAACAGCCAGGGTCTCGGTACCCGAATACAGCCACATGGCAGCCCACACCAGAATGGCCAGGGCCACCAGCAGCCCCATCCAGGGATACGCAGCCTTGACCCCCGGCGAGACCTGCAGCATGGGCGGTGCCTGGGTGCCCCACGCAATATTTTCCATGGTCCACAGCAGCAGTTTGAAGCCGATTGCAGCCCCCGCGAGCAGGCCCAGCCACATGGCCCAACCCGCTGGCGACGAATGCAACACCGGGTTGAAAAACCCCCCTGTGGTGCAACCCCCGGCCAGAGCGGCGCCGATACCCATCAAACACCCGCCCGCCACGGCCCACAGGTATTCGAGCCTGGGCGGACGGCTGGGTGCAAACTGGCGCGACAGCAAGGCTGCGCAAAAGGAACCCAGCACCAGCGTGGTGTTCATCAGGGACATGCGGTGCGACCAGAAGCCCTCAAGCTCGGCCGGCACACCCAGCAGCGGCCCCAAGCCGATCAGGTTGTTGATCCAATCGCCCCAAAACTTGACACCGCCAAAGACGCCCCACACCATGCCGTTGACCATCAGGCCAATGATGACCAGCACCAGCAGCACGGCGCCCATGTACGACGACCATTTTTTGACAAACAGTTTGTCGTAATCCGACTTGAAACCGGCCACCCATTTGGCGCTGGTTAAGTCACTCATGGCGGTTACTTGGCCAGGACTGAGTGAGGTTGGGCCTCTTAACTGCAGCTGGCTGGGGAATCGCCGTCCTTTGCACCCTTGAGCAGGAAGGCCTTGATGTCCTCAAGAAGTTCCTTGTCGGGGGTGTCGGCAAACTTGGCTGCTGCCTTGTTGGTGGCCTTGATGCTGGCACGGTATTCCTTGCTGACGTATTTGCTCACGGTGTCCTTGCCTTTCGCGTGTTTGTCGGTGAGCAGGTAAGCCGTCCATTCGGCCTTGGTCTTGGTGCTGGGATTGATCGACCCCACCGGTGAGGCCACGTGGCAGGAGGTGCAGACGCTGCGGTAGTACACCCGGCCGCGTTTCCAGTCTGCGTCGTAGGCTTGTGCCGCGAACGAGGCGCCCATCAAGGCGAGCAGGGCGACAACAGGGAGGGATTTGCTTAGTTTCATGATGACTCCTAAAAGAAGAGGGATGTTATTGGTGGCGAGGTTTTTCAATTTCTTCCCAGCCGGTGATCATGGCTTTGATCTGGGATGTGAGCTTGTGCCCGGTGGTTGCCAGATACAGGTGCGAAATCAAAAAGGCCAGCATCAGGAAGGCGCCCGCGGTGTGGGCGGTGGCGATCCACTCCAGTTGCAGTGCACTCAAGCCCCAGGTCGACCAGTCGGCGTAAAAAAGGTAGAGCCAGCCGGTGATCCATAGCAGTGGACTGAGCAGTGTCAAGATCAGCAGGTAGGTGATGCGTTGCAGCGGGTTGTGCTTTAGCACCGAGGTGGGCCTGAACGGATGCGGCTCATCCTTGAAGATGCCAGAAGAGTAGTAATGCATGATCGCCAGCACCTTGTCGGTGGTTGGGATGTACTGGCGCCATTCGCCGGTCGTGACGTGCCAGAAGATGGCAAAAATCCACAAGCCCACCAAGGCCCAAGCGGCGATGGTGTGATAACCCACGGCCTGCTCAAACCCGAACAGCTTGTAGGTGCCGTGAATCTCGAAGCCGGACACCATCAGGAAGATGATCAGGGAGGCTTGTGACCAGTGCCAGAATCGCACAAAACCCTTGAATAAATAAACTCGCTCAGTCATTTCGATTCTCCTTAAGCCTTGCGGCGTAAAACGATACGCATCGCACCATGACCCAGTACGGCAAGCAGCGTCAGCAGCGCCAGGCCCCAGCCCAACTTGTCAAGCAGTGGGTTGGCACCGCTGCCGGGCATGTAAATGCCAGGCAAGCCGGCCAGGCGTCCGTCCTTGGCGTGGCATTCCACACAGCCCAGTGCCTTGTCCTTGGGTGCCACCATGTGGGTGATGGGCCAGTCCATCTGGGTCTTGACGAAGCCAAACTTGCCAGAGTAGGGCACGCCTGACACCTTCACGCCGGCCTGAAGGGCCTTGTCCCACTCCAGATTCTTCCAGTAACCGGTGTCATCGTTGCCTGCGGTGTGGGGTGTCAGCAGGGTCATGTTGACGGTGTCATAGGGCTGTTTGCCGCCAAAGCGCTTGACGGGCCAGATCATGGACTTGCCGTCGGTCGGGCTGCCACTCAGCTTGTTGATGTGGGTCACGTCGGCATTCACATCCAGCTTGTCGGTCTTCAGGGTGTAGTTGACCTGGCCGTTGAACCACACATAGGTCGGCTTGACGTTCTCGGCCATGATGAAGTCGCCCTTGCGCGACTCATAGGTGATGTGCCCCTTGGCGTCCTTGCGGGTGATCTGCTCACCTTTGTCATCGCGCTGGCCAGCCGTGGACCAATCCCAGTTCATCTTGGTGGCAATGCCGCCGCGGGCAAACTCAGGGATGTGGCAGGTCTGGCAAGCCAGTTTGGTGGCATGCTGGTTGAGCCGGGCTTCCTGTTTGTGCGGCACGTTGCCATGGCAGGAAACACAGGTGGCGGGGTTGCCTTGGTCTGTGGCGCCGCGCAAGTGGGCACCTGCGGCATCCTTGGCTGTTGGCGTGTAGCGGCTGCCGGCGACATCATGGCTGGAGGTCTTGTGGCAGGTGCCACAGGTGAAGTCGAGGCCCGAGGCATCCATGTGCACATCGAGTTCTTTCTCAGGCGCCGCCAACGAGCTGTCCATGTCGCCGTGTTTCACGCCGTCACCGCCGCCGCCGTTGAAGTGGCAGGCACCACAGGTGTCGCGGCTGGACTTGCCCACCTTCTGGGCAATTTTTCCGAGATCGATGGCCTTGAGAAACTTGCCTGACCCAGGCGGGAATTCCATGTCCTTGGTGACCACATTGCCGGCCAGTCCGGACGGTTTTTTGTAGTTGCCTGTGGTGTCATGGCAGACCACACAGTCCACGTTTTCTTCCGAAGTAAAGTCAAAGCTGGCATCTTTCCAGCCGTAGCCCACATGGCAACTGTTGCAGGCTGCCTCGTTGGAGGCGATGGAAATGCAGAAGTTGTTGACCACGTGCTTTTTACCCAGTAGCTGGTCGGTGTCAGGGTTTCTGTATTCCCATTTCCAGTGCTTGGTACGGTGGATCTGGCCTGCGGCCTCGGTATGGCAACTCAGGCAGGCCTTGGTGAGCTCTGGCCCGGAGGCAAACTCGCGTTGCAGTTCCTTGAATTTGGAGTGGTCGGCCGTGGTGGTGAGCTTGACCGACTTAGGCTCCTCGGCGCTGGCTGTGCCCAGTGCAGCGAAACCCATCCAGCCGGCTAAAAAGACCGCTAGCGCGACGCGGCTTGACTTGGACATCATCGGCAACCTTTCAGGGGTTAGTTTTTAATATTCGGAACTAGTGATGTTCATTTTCATGATCTTGTTCGTCAGGCTCTTTGACCAAGATCAAAAAATAAAGGGAAAACCCTTGGAGCTGATGATCGGTTGTGCACTTCGGCGTTTTGGTGCGCTAGTTACGGGAAATTCGGTGACGACTCGCAAGGGAATACCTGTAGGATTGGCACATGCCACCGGAAAATACCCATCAGAAGACCTTGGCTCCTTGGAAACCACTTGATTTGATTGCGCCGCTGATCACTTTGGTCATGCTGGGCCTCACCTTGAGCTATTGGTACAAGGACGAACGGGCCTTGGAGGAGGCACGCCAGCATGCTTTTCAGGAAGCGGCCGAGCAGGTCACGCAGCGCATTCACGGCAGACTGCAGGATTTCGAGCTTGTGCTGCGTGGTTTCAAAGGGCTTTATGAGAGCTCGGATAAGCTTACACCAAGCGACTATCAGCAGTACTACAAAACGCTGGAGCTGGATCAATCGCTGGCCAGCCTGCAGGCGATTTCGCTGGCCTTGCAGGTGCCACAGGCGCAAAAAGCCAGCCATCTTGCCGCCATGCGCAGCCTCGGCTTGGTCGATTACCAGATCAAACCCGAAGGTGAGCGCGCGCAGTATGCGCCGATTGTGTTGATCGAGCCTTTCAATGGCAATAATGTCAAGGCGATTGGATTTGACATTGCCTCGAACCCTGGTTTACTGGGCGCCTTGGAGCGGGCACGGGATACCGGCGCGATGGTATTGACCGGTCGTGTCAAACTGGTGCAAGACGAGACAGACGCTTTGCCAGCGGTTGTCATGTACCTGCCGCTTTACGCCAGAGCCACGCAGATCGAGACGCAGGACGAGCGCCGAGCGACGCTGCTGGGCTGGGTCGGCGGCCCTTTTCGCCTGGGGGATCTGGTTAGCAGTCTGAAGCCCCAGTTTTCAGACGACATTGGTTTTGACATTTATGACGGTGAGCGCCTGGTACCGGCCGCCCAACTTTTTGTAGGCGAGCAGGCCGGCGCGACGACTGGCGCGGGCACCCACCTGGGCACCACCCGAACGCTGACGATGGGAGGCAAAAGCTGGACTTTGGTGTTTCGTCCGCTGCCGGCATTTGAAAACCGTTTCAGCGACACACATGGGCACGCGATGACCGCCATCATGGGGGTCGCCTTGAGCCTGTTGCTGGGTTGGCTGTCGTGGCTGCTGGTCACCGGGCGCGAGCGCGCCGTGGCACTGGCTCGCGACATGACACAGGAATTACATCTGGCCCGGGCTGATCTGGAAGCCACGCTGGATGCCATGCCTGACATCCTGTTCGAGGTGGATCTGGCTGGGCGTTATCACGGCTACCGTACCTCGCGGTTGAACCTGTTGGCGGTGCCACCTGAAGTTTTTCTGAATAAACTGGTCTCAGACGTACTGCCGCCAGAGTCTTCCGCGATCTGTCTGGCGGCCTTGCATGAGGCCAACGCAACCGGCTTGTCTACCGGACGACAGGTTGCGCTTGAGATTGGTGGCAACTACCGCTGGTTTGAGCTGTCGGTGGCACGCAAACCTGGCGCCGAATTGACCGAGCCCCGTTTCATCGTGATCTCGCGTGACATCACCGAGCGTAAAAAAGCCGAGGAACAGTTACAGCTCAGCGCGCAGATGTTCACCGCCAGCCGCGACGGCATCATCATTACCGACGCCCACAACCGTGTGCTCTCGGTCAACCCGGCGTTTACCACCATTACCGGCTTTGTCGAGGCAGAAATTCTTGGTCAGACCCCCGTTTTTCTCAAGTCCGGGCGACAGGACCGTGCTTTTTATACCGCCATGTGGCAAGACATTCAGACCGACGGTCATTGGCAAGGCGAGATCTGGAACAAGCGGAAAAACGGGGAAATTTACCCGGAGTGGTTGTCCATCAGCACGGTCAAGGATGGCGCCGGCGCCATCACCCGGCACATCGGCATCTTGTCGGACCTGACCGAGCGCAAAGCCGACCAGGAGCGTATTGATTACCTGGACCATTACGACAAGCTGACCCATTTGCCCAATCACGACCTGTTGTACGACCGGACCACGCTGGCACTGGCCACGGCCAGGCGCACCAACAGCAGTGTGTCGATGTTGTTTGTCGACATTGACCGCTTTCAGTACATCAACGACTCGCTGGGTCGCCCGGCGGGTGACCAAGTGCTGCGCACGATGGCCGCGCGTCTGGTGAAAAACCTGCAGGCCGATGACACGGTGTGCCGGCACAGCGCGGATGAATATATTCTTCTGCTGCCCAACACCGACGCCCATGGGGCGGCGCACATCGCCAGCCGCTTGCTGGGCCTGCTCAAGGAGCCCGTGCTGCTGGACAGTGGCCAGGAGCTGCGCCTCACAGCCAGCATCGGGGCCGCCGTATACCCCGACAACGGCGCTGATTTTGAAAAATTGACCCAATGCGCCGGGGCTGCGCTGAAGCAGGCCAAACTCGCCGGGCGTGACAATTTCAAGTTTTATGCCGAGCAAATGCACGTGCAGGTCAACGAGATCCTGCTCATCGAAAACCAGCTTCGCCAGGCTTTGCCCAAGGGCGAGTTGCTGCTGTACTACCAGCCTCAGGTCGATGCGCTGAGTGGTCGCATCACGGGTGCGGAAGCATTGATTCGCTGGCAGCACCCCGACTGGGGCCTGGTGTCACCAGCACGCTTCATTCCGATTGCAGAAAACAGCGGCCAGATTCTGGAGATTGGTGACTGGATTTTGCGCACGGCGGTGCAGCAGGTGGCCAGCTGGCAGCGCGAAGGTTTGCCCGTGGTGCCGGTTGCAATCAATTTGTCAGCCCTCCAGTTTTTGCAGCCCAGCTTGTGCGAGACGGTGGGTGCCGCGCTGCAGAGCTGCCAGTTGGCGCCGGGCTTGCTTGAGCTGGAACTGACCGAGCGTATTGCCATGGAGAATTCGAACCTGACGGTTGAGCAGATAAGCAAGTTGCATGCCATGGGCGTCACCTTGTCGATTGACGATTTCGGCACCGGTTATTCGTCCTTGAGTTACCTCAAGCTGTACCAAATCGACAAGCTCAAGATAGACCAGTCCTTTGTGCGCGGCCTGGGGTGTGACGCCGATGACGGCGCCATCGTTGCCGCCATCATTCACATGGCACACGGCCTTGGTTTCAGAACCATCGCCGAGGGCGTGGAAACCCGGGCGCAGCTGGACTATTTACGGGCCCAGGGCTGCGATGAAATACAGGGCTACCTTTTTGGTCGCCCGGTGCCGGCGGATGAATTCGCCAGCCTGTTGCGACGCGGCAGAGCGCTGGAGGGTGTGGTACCCGACGAGGCCAAAGCACAGCCATGAAACTCTTGCAGAATCGTGTGTTCAGGCTGGTCCTGTCGCTGCTGCCGCCACTGCTGGCGCTGACGCTGCAACTGCTGTTTTGGGAAGAGCTGAAACCCTATGCCTGGATCCTGTTCTACCCGGCTGTTTTGATCAGCGGCTGGTTCGGCGGGATGATCGGTAGCCTGGTCGCCACCGTGCTGTCGATTGGCCTGGTGATCTGGTTTTTTATGGAGCCTTTGTATACCCTGAAGCTGGCAAGTGCCAGCAGTGACATCAGCATCATCATCTTTGCCTTGGCGGGCTGCGCGGTGGCTTACACACACCACCGCTACGCTGCCCAGACCTTGCAGCTGACACGCACGCAAAACCAGGCCAACGAGGCTTTGGCGCGCTTTCGGGAACTTTTTGAACACGCGCCGATGGGCATTGCGCTGATCGACTCCTACAGTGGCCGTATTTATAAATTCAATCAGCGCTTTGCCGAGATCACCGGCCGCACGCGCCTGGAACTGGAGAGCATTGATTGGCAGCAGATTACCCACCCCGACGATATCCAGCTCGATCTGGACCATATGGCGCGGCTGAACGCCGGGGAGATTTCCGGCTTCAAGATAGACAAGCGTTATGTGCGTCCCGATGGCTCCGTGGTCTGGATCCGCATGACGATTGCGCCGGTTCAGGCCGCCGCCGGCGAGAGTCCGCGCCATCTGGCCCTGACTGAGGACATCACCGAACGACGGCGGACCGAGCAAGCCCTGACCGAAGCGCAGACGGCGGCGGCCCGCTTTGAGAGTGACCAGCGCTTCAGTACATTGGCGGATCAGAACATTGTCGGCGTGGCCGAGGTTGGCCTGAACGGGCGCTACACCTTTATCAACGACCGATTTTGCGCCATCAACGGCCATTCCAGGGAAGCGCTGCTGGGCATGAGCTTTCTCGACATCACGCACCCGGACGACAGGTCGCGATCTGTCGAAGTTTTCGAGCGCCTGGTGACCCAGGGCGAGGGTTACGAGATTGAAAAGCGCAACGTCCGGGCTGACGGCCACATCGCCTGGGTGTACAACGCCGCGGCGCTGGTCCGGAATGCGGCCGGCCAGCCCGCAAGTTGCACGGTGATGGTGCTCGATGTAACCGAACGCAAGCGGCAGGATGAACAGCTCAGGGAAAGCGAGCAGCGCTTTCGCAACCTGTTCATGCACCTGCCTGTGGCCTACCAGTCCCTCGATGGCAACGGTCGCTGGCTGGACGCGAATCCGCGCATGGCCGAGCTGCTTGGTTTCGAGACACCCGAGCAAATGCTGGGTCAAAGCTTCATGGACTTCTGGTCCCAAGAGAGCCGGGACGGCTTGGGTGATTCCTGTGAAAATTTCAAACCGCAAAACCGCATTAATCGGGAACTCAACCTGACCCGGCGCGACGGCCGGCCCATCACCGTGCTGATCACCAGTCAGACGCAGCGTGATGCCAAGGGTGATTTCCAGCGCACCCATTGCATCCTGATCGATATCAGTGAACGCCGGGTCATGGAGGCAAAAATCCGCGATCTCAACATCAACCTGGAGTCGATGGTGGTGGAGCGCACCGCCGAACTGGCCCGTGCCAACGAAAGTTTGCGCCGTCTGGCGCGTCGCGATGTGCTCACCGAACTGCCCAACCGCCTGGCGGCCAACGAGCGCTTGCACAGCGAGTTCGTCGGCATGAAACGCTCGGACACGGCCTATGCCGTGCTGATGATCGACATTGATCACTTCAAGCGCGTCAACGACAGCCACGGCCATGCCGTCGGCGACCAGGTGCTTCAGCGCATCGCCCGGGTGTTGCGGGCCACCCTGCGCGAGAGCGATTTTGTCGCCCGCTTTGGTGGTGAAGAATTCTTGGCCTTGCTGCCCGCCACCGAGCTGGCCGCTGCGACCCGCGTGGCCGAGAAAATTCGACAAGCTGTCGAGGCATCGCCCGACCCGACCGCCGGTCCGCTCACGCTGAGTGTGGGTGTGGCGACTGCCCACGACGAACAAATCAGTGAGAACGAGGCCGTGCTGGACGCTGACAGGGCGCTGTATGTGGCCAAAGATCAGGGCCGCAACCAGGTTCAGCTGGCACCCGAGTCCTTGGCCCGGGCCAAGGCCGATGAGGCCATCGCGGCAAACCTGGTGCATCTGGTCTGGCGCGACGTGTACCGAAGCGGCAATGCCGTGATCGATGCCCAGCACCGCGCGCTGTTCAAGGATGTCAACCAGCTTCTCGGAGCGATGCTCGGCGAGCGTGAACCGCAAAATGTGCTGGCCTTGGTGCAGCGCTTCATTGCCGACGTGCTGCAGCACTTTCGGGAGGAAGAGGCCATCCTCACGCAGGCCGAATATCCGGGGGTGGCTGCGCACGCCGAATTGCACCGTGCGCTGATTGAGCAAGCCGGTGAACTCTCAAAGCACTATGGTGCTGGCACGCTGACTTTGGGGGAGCTGTTCACGTTCCTGGCGCGCGATGTTGTGGCGGACCACATGCTGGTCGCAGACCGGGAGTTTTTTGCGCACCTGGCGTCTAAAAAATTGGGCGCGTCGGTATGAAGCTCAAACTTTTTCCTCGACGCGGGCCAGTTCGCTCTGGCTCGCTTATGGTGGCGCTGTTCCTTTCAGTCCTGGTGCTTGGCTGCTCCGCACGTGAGCCGATCCGGCTGGGTTTTCTGGGCGGTCTGTCGGGTCGTGTCGCCGATCTTGGCATTGGGGGCCGCGATGGTGCCCTGCTGGCCATCGAGTTGCGCAATGCATCGGGCGGTATCAACGGGCGTTTGCTTGAGTTGGTCGCCGAGGATGATCAGCAGAATGCAGACAGTGCCAGACAGGCGGTGGCGCGCCTGATTAACAACAAGGTGGCGGCCATCATCGGCCCGATGACCAGCGCCATGGCCGTTGCCACGCTGCCGCAGGTCAATCAGGCCCAGGTGTTGATGGTCAGCCCGACCGTGACCGCCTCCGAACTGGCTGGCACGGACGATCATTTTCTGCGCGTGATCGATTCGACTACCAACTATGCGAGTCGCAGCGCCAGTTACCATTTTTCTGTCCAGGGCAGTCGTCGCATCACGGTGGCTTTTGACCTGAACAACAAGGCGTACACCGAGAGCTGGTTGAACGATTACCGCAAGGTATTTGAAGCGGCCGGGGGCACCATCCTGGTGGCCGTGCCCTTCAGCTCCAGCGACGATGCCCACTTTTCAGCGTTGGCGCAGCGCCTGCTTGAGCCCGGGCCGGACGGTGTGCTGATTCTGGCCAACTCGGTTGATACCGCCATACTGGCCCAGCAACTGCGCAAACGCAATGCGGCGGTCCACATCAATGCTTGTGAATGGAGTGCCACCGAGCGCTTGATCGAACTCGGTGGCAAGGCGGTGGAAGGGATCGTGATCGCCCAGTTCATTGATCGCGATAGCCAGCAAGCCTCTTATCTTGCCTTCAGAAAAGCCTACCTGGCGCGTTTCAAGCGCGAGCCCGGCTTTGCTGGTTTGACTGCCTTCGACGCCACCAACGTGGTGCTGGAGGGGCTGGCCGCCCAGACCTCCGGACAACCGCTCAAGAACGTGATTCTTGAGCGGCGGGAATTTGCCGGTGCGCAGTCACGGATCCGTTTTGATGGGTACGGTGATGCCGCGCGCGACACCTACCTGACCACCATTCGCAAAGGCGCTTTTGTGCGGCTGTAATAGCTTGCACGCCAGCGCCCATCACCCCGACCTATGGCACGTTCCCTGCGTTTTTGGCTTTCAATGGGCTTTTCAGCCTTTGTGGGCCTGGCCATGGCGCTGCTTGTGGTCGCCCTGCTGTGGGTACTGCTGCCGCACCTGAATGCCGAGGTGGAGGCCAGAAACCGGTCCCTGGGTGGCTCCATGGCCAGTCAGGTCGAGAGTTTTCTTGCCGATGCTCAGAGCGCACTTGAAAACCTGGCCGCGGACATGGCCGGGCAGTCGTCACTGTCACGCGATCGCATGCAGCTGATGGTCGACACCCTGGCCAACACCGACGAACACCTGGAAGCCCTTTACCTGATCGATGAAGCCAACCAGGTGCTGGAAGTGGGGCTGCCACAAGCGCGTCGCGGCCAGCGCGAGGACCTGGTGGGCACCGACTTTTCGGGTCGTGCCTTTGTCCAGTTGGCGCGAAAAGCCCGGCACGGCGTGTGGTCTGATACTTATTTGTCCCAGCGCGGCCGGATTGTGGTGGGGTTGGCCGTGCCCTTGCGCGGTCCGGCCGGCAGCGCCGCGTCGGGCATGCTGGTCGGAGAATTCGGTCTGGAGCAAATATCGGTGCTGTTGCGCCGCTTCGGCAAGTCGGGGGATGTGTTGCCGGTCATCGTCGATCGAAATGGCCAGATCGTGGCGCACCCGGATGCCACACGCAGCCTGCGCCAAGAAAACATCGGTTATCTGCCATTGCTGCAGGGCGAGAACCTGGCGTTGGCGCAAACGGCGCAGTTCCGTTTGGACGGGGTCGACTACATCGGAAGCACCACCCCGATTTCGGCTCAGGGCTGGACGGTGCTGGTGGCACAAACGGTCGACAAGGCTTTTGCCACGGTTCGCTCGACCCTGCTGGCGCTGGCGATCGCCACTGTGCTGGCGCTGTCGCTGGCCCTGATGTCGGCCTTCTGGATGAGCCGACGCATGTCGCGCCAGGTGGCTGAGTTTGGCCGCCACATGCAGGCGATTGCAGAGGGTGATTACCAAGCCAGCATTCCGCGGTCGACCACGCAGGAGATCGAGACGCTGGCCCAAAGCATGCGCCAGATGGCCAACGCGGTGTTGCAGCGCGAGGAAAAATTGCAATTGGCCGCGACCGTTTTTGAATCAACCGTCGAGGGCATCCTGATCACCGACGCGCAGCACCGCATCATTTCTGTCAACCCGGCAGTGCTCACGATCACCGGCTACCCGGCTGATGAGTTGGTCGGAAAAAAGCCCTCCGTGCTGAGTTCAGCCCGGCACGACGAAGACTTTTATCGTGCCATGTGGGACAGCATCGATCGCACCGGTTTGTGGCGCGGTGAGATCTGGAACAAACGCAAGAATGGCGAGATTTTCCCCGAGCTGCTGGCCATCACGTCCGTGCGCGACAGCCTGGGAAATATCACCCATTACGTTGGCAGTTTCTTTGACATCAGTGAACGCAAGCGCGCCGAAGAAGAGTTGAAGGACAGCGAGGAACGTTTCCGTACCCTGATCGAATGGTCGCCCGAGCCCATTGTGGTGCTGCGTGGCGAGGCACTGGCCTACGCCAATCCTGCGGCACTGCAGATGATGGGTGCCAAGTCCGACCAGGACCTGGTTGGCAAGCCGATTCTTGACTTGGTGCACCCGGACTTTCATCAAATCGTGCTCGGGCGAATCAAGAAACTGGCGGAGGGCGACAAGGTCACACCGATGCTCGAACAAAAATTTTTAAAACTCGATGGCACGCCTTACGACGTGGAAGCGCAAGGCGCTGCCATCATGTACGACGGCAAGCCAGCGATCCAGGTCGCCATTCGTGACATCACGGCACGCAAGGCGGCACAGGAACAGATTCAAACGCTGGCCTTTTCCGATACGCTGACCAAGCTGCCCAACCGCCGTCTGTTCAAGGACCGGCTTGAGCAGGCCTTGGCCGCAGCCAACCGACATCAGCGCGAAGGGGCACTGCTGTTCATTGATCTGGATGACTTCAAAACCATCAACGACACCCTGGGCCATGACCAGGGCGACGACTTGCTGCGCCAGGTCGCCCAGCGCTTGCTGACCTGCGTGCGTGAGGGTGACACGGTGGCCCGCGTCGGTGGCGATGAGTTTGTGGTCTTGCTCAAGGAGTTGAGTCAGGACCCACACGAGGCAGCGAGCTGGGCCGAAGCGATCGCCAAAAAAATCCTTGCCGCCCTCAATCAAGCCTACCCGCTTGGCCATGCGGTGCAGCACTGCACCGCCAGCATTGGCGTGACGATGTTCGGCCGCGACCAACGCGAAGGCATTGACGAGCCCTTGCGACGGGCTGACATGGCGATGTACCAGGCCAAGACGGCAGGGCGCAATACCCTGCGCTTTTTTGACCCGCAGATGCAGGCCGTGGTGAACTCCCGCGCGGCCTTGGAGGCCGGCTTGCACGAGGCACTGGACCAAGACCGGTTTCTGTTGCACTACCAGGCGCAGGTCACGCATCAGGGTCAGATCACCGGGGTGGAAGCGCTGGTGCGCTGGAACGATCCGCTGCGTGGCATGGTGCCGCCTGCCGAATTCATCCCGCTGGCCGAACAAACCGGCTTGATCCTGCCGCTCGGCAAATGGGTTCTGGAGAGTGCCTGCAGGCAGTTGGCCGATTGGGCGACCCAGCCTGCCATGGCACAGCTCACCATGTCAGTGAACGTCAGCGCACGGCAGTTTCACCAGAGTGACTTTGTCGAGCAGGTGCTGGCCGCACTGGATCAGAGTGGCGCCAATGCAGGTCGGCTCAAGCTGGAGCTCACCGAGAGTTTGCTGATTAAAAACGTGGAGGATGTCATTGCCAAAATGACGGCACTCAAGGCCTGCGGCGTGGGCTTCTCGCTTGACGATTTTGGTACCGGCTATTCGTCCCTGTCCTACCTCAAGCGCCTGCCGCTGGACCAGCTCAAGATCGACCAGGGCTTTGTGCGCGACATCCTGAATGATGCCAACGACGCGGCCATTGCCAGAATGGTGATTGCTCTGTCCGAAAGCATGGGTTTGAGCGTCATCGCTGAAGGGGTGGAAACTGCAGCGCAGCGTGAGTTACTGCTCAAGCTGGGCTGCAACGCCTTTCAGGGCTATCTGTTCTCCCGGCCGCTTTCCTTGCCGGACTTTGAGGACTTTTTTCAGAGCGGGGCACGCCCATGAAAAAAGCCGGCTTGCGCCGGCTTTTGAACATCAAGCGGTGTTGCCTTACTTGGCCATGTCCACCCCGTAGAAGCTGTGGCGGCCAAACGGGCTCAGCTTGAAGCCGATGACTTCCTTGCGCACCGGTTTGATCTGCACGGCGTGGGCAATGGTGAACCAGGGCGCTTGCTGTTTGAAAATAACCTGGGCTTGCTCATACAGCTTGGCGCGCTCGGCCGGGTTCGACACCACCTTGGCTTTTTGCACCAGGTCTTCAAACGGCTGGTAGCAGAACTTGGCCACGTTGGAGCCGTTGTTCTTGGCGGCGCTGCAACCCAGCAAGGTGTTCAGGAAGTTGTCCGGGTCGCCGTTGTCGCCGGTCCAGCCCAGCATGCCCATCTGGTGTTC
>JBASJO010000330.1:0-2458 GCA_049655365.1 Rhodoferax sp.
GGCTGGGCACGCCCGATCTAGGAGCCATCTGGGCGGCAGAGCGTTCTGCTGCGTGTCCCCCGCCCTTCGGGCTCCTCCTTTTACCTGCGCAGAATGCTCTGCCGCCCAAACTCCAAGCGCCCGAAGACACCAAAACTTCCTGGCTGAACGCGATGGGCGCGGGCGTGCCCTTTGTCGACACACCGCCTGAAAATTTTGACCTGTGCATTGATGCGTTGCTGGGCATTGGCTCGCAAGAACGCGAGCCTGCCGGGCGCATGGCCGACTGGATTGCGCACATCAACAGCCACGGCGCACCCGTGTTGTCCGTTGATGTGCCCACCGGCTTGCAGGCAGACACCGGCTTGGCCTGCACGACACGGGTCAGGGCCTGCCACACGCTGAGCCTGCTGACCCTCAAGCCCGGCCTCTTCACCGGCCACGGGCGCGACCTGGCAGGCTGCGTCTGGCTGGACGATTTGCAGCACGGGCAAGCAAGTCCCGTGGCGCCCAGCGCCTGGCTGGGTGGGGAGCCGACGACGGCGGTCCGGGCGCACGCCAGCCACAAAGGCAGCTACGGCGATGTGGTCGTGGTCGGTGGCGCCAAAGGCATGACGGGTGCCGCACTGCTGGCGGGTTCGGCGGCCCTGCATGGCGGTGCGGGCCGGGTGTTTGTCAGCCTGCTGGACGACCGGGCAATGCCACTCGACCCCAGCCAGCCTGAACTGATGTTCCGGGCTTTGGAAACACTGTCCCTGGACAGCATGAGCGTGGTGTGCGGCTGCGGGGGAGGCACCGACATCGCAGCGCATTTACCCCGGCTGTTGAACTCGGCGGCAAACCTGGTGCTGGATGCCGACGCGCTCAATGCCATTGCCCAGTCGGCGCCGCTGCAAACATTGCTGTGCTCGCGCGGCCGGCAGCAACGCACCACCGTGCTGACCCCGCACCCGCTGGAGGCCGCCCGACTGCTGGCCTGCAGCACGGCTGAACTTCAGGCCAACCGGCTCGGCTGTGCGCAGCAGTTAGCCCAGCGCTTTGCCTGCACGGTCGTGCTCAAGGGTTCCGGCACGGTCATTGCGCAAGCCGACCGGGCACCCGTCATCAACCCGACCGGCAACGCCAAGTTGGCCACAGGCGGTACTGGCGATGTGCTGGCCGGTTTGATTGGTGCGCGCCTGGCGCAGGGTGTAAATGGCTTTGATGCCGCCTGCCAGGCCGTCTATCAGCATGGCCAGGTGGCAGACCATTGGCCGCAAGGGCAGGCGCTGACGGCGGCCAACTTGGCGAAGGCGCTGGCTTAGGAGCCTGGGCGGCAGAGCGTTCTGCTGCGTGTCCCCCGCCCTGCGGGCTCCTCCGTTTACCTGCGCAGAGCGCTCTGCCGCCCAGGCTCCTAGCCGCGCCCGGCGAAGGGCATGTTGGTGGCCATCACGGTGTGAAACATGACGTTGGCCTGCAAGGGCAAATTGGCCATGTAAAGCACCGACTGACCCACTATCGCCACGTCCATCACCGGCTCGATGGCGCGGCTGCCATTGGCTTGCAGGATGCCGGTCTGCATGGCTTGCGTCATGTCGGTGGCCGCGTTGCCAATGTCGATCTGGCCCACCGCAATGCTGTACTTGCGACCGTCGAGCGAGGCGGTTTTGGTCAGGCCCGACACACCGTGTTTGGTGGCCGTGTACGCCACCGAATTGGGGCGCGGCGTGGTGGCCGAGATGGAGCCATTGTTGATGATGCGCCCGCCCATCGGGCTTTGGGCCTTCATGACGCGAAAGGCCTGGCGCAGGCACAAGAACATGCCGGTCAGGTTGATGTCCACCACCTTTTGCCAGTCGGCCAAGGACAGGTCTTCCAGCAAGACACCGGGCGGTGCGCTGGTGCCGGCGTTGTTGAACAGCACGTCGACACGGCCAAACTTCTGCACGGCGGCATCAAACAGGGCCACCACCGAAGCTTCCTGTGAGACATCGGCCGCCACGGCCAGGGCACGCTCGGGCGCACCCGACAAGGCCACCACATCCTGCAAGGGCTGCAAGCGCCGCCCGGCCAACACCACCTGCCAGCCACCCGCCAACAAGGCCAGCGCGGCCGCTTTTCCAATACCGGAACCTGCCCCGGTGACCAAGGCGACTTTGTTTGTTTCTGTCATGTTATATTGTTTGATTGAAATTGATTCACTGCGACGGCGTGGCTTGCGCGCCTTGTCTTTGGCTTTGGCAGGCGCAGGCACCTTGGCACCGGCGCGCTTGGCAGTCCCTGCGCGCGGCAAAGGCTCGGTGATTTTACGGCTGCGCCGGCCGCCCTTGGCGCCACCGGCATCGTCCTCAAACACTTTTCTGTCAGCGCCATCGCTGCCCAGGTCACGGTCCTTGGACAAACGGGGCGGCAGGCCATCACCGTCGGTGAGCAGGCGGAAATCAATGCGCCGCCCATCCAGGTCGACCCGGCTCACCTGCACGCGCACCCGGGTGCCCAG
>JBASJO010000331.1:0-2160 GCA_049655365.1 Rhodoferax sp.
ACGGACGATGGCAACGACCCCCACGGTTTCGGCCTTTGGATTTGCCATGAATTTACCGTGCGTTACGGCGGCGGATTCATGGCTGCCGATGCGGCCGACATCCCGCCACCCTTCACCACCCGCCTGAGCTTTTGGCTCCCCAACCTGACACGCCATGACCCAAAAAAACCTGCTGTTGATTGAAGACGACCTGATCCTGGGTGAGTCGCTGGTGCAACGCTTTGAGCTGGAGGGCATCAAGGTCATCTGGTTGCGTCGCCTGGCCGAGGCGCAACTTCAAATCGACTCACCTTGGGGTGCCATCGTCAGCGATGTGCGCCTGCCCGACGGCTTGGCCACCGAGTGGTATGCCCAGCTACCGTCCGCCTGTCGGCAGTTGCCCTGGTATTTCCTGACCGGCTACGGCAGTGTCAACGATGCCGTGGGCGCGCTGCAAGCCGGTGCCCGCGAGTACCTGACCAAGCCCTTTGACACCGAGAAACTGGTCTCGGCTGTGATGGAAGTCCTGTCGGGTCACCTGGCGGTTGCCACCACGGTCCTTGGCATATCACCCGCCATGCGTCGTGTTGAGGAACTGGTGCACAAGCTCTCCAAACAAAAAACATCGGTGCTGGTGAGCGGTGAATCGGGGGTGGGCAAGGAAGTGGTGGCGCAAATGATCCATAACCTGGACCTGCGCAGCAAAAAAGGGGCGTTTGTGGCGGTGAACTGCGCCGCGGTGCCTGAATCGATGATGGAAGCCGAATTTTTTGGTTATGAAAAAGGCGCTTTTACCGGCTCGCATCGTGCCCACAAGGGCTTTGTCGAGCGTGCCGATGGCGGTACTTTGTTTCTGGACGAAGTGGGCGACCTGCCCGCCAGCATGCAAGCCAAATTGCTGCGGGTCCTGCAAGAGCGCTGTTTTTTCAGATTGGGCTCCGAGCGCACCACGCACAGCGACTTTCGCATCATTGCCGCCACCAACCGCGACCTGTATGCCGACATGCTGGCCGGCAAGTTTCGCGAAGACCTGTTTTACCGCTTGGCCGTGATCCGCATCGAGATCCAGCCACTGCGCGACCGACCCGAAGACATTCGCTGGCTCACCGAACTGATCCTGCAGCAAATCACCGCCGAGCAAGGCACGCCCATTGCCATGTCTGAAGTGTTTTTACGCGACGTGATGGCCCGCACCTGGCGCGGCAATGTGCGTGAACTGCGCGCCTATCTTGAACATGCCGTGGTCATGAGCGACAACGGCATCCTGGACCAGCCCATGGCCAACCGCGGACCTGCGCAACCCGACAACAGTTCGGCCACAACGCTGCCAGGTGCCCTGCCGTCCTTGCATGCTGTGGTGGAAGATGCCGAACGCGGACATATCCGCAAGGCCCTGGGTCACTGTGATGGCAGCCTCGGCAAAACCGCCGATGCGCTGGGTATTTCGCGCAAGACGCTATGGGAAAAGATGAAACGGCTGGAGATCAGCGCGTGAGCGACTTTGTGCCGCACCATTAGCCCAGAATTTACGATCTCCTCTTATCCTATTTTTTCGCCGCGACAAGCGTGTCTTGCAGAAGCCGCTTGAGCTCGGTGATATGAAACACGCCCGGTGCCAGCGGGGGCAACTGGTAGCTGGCCGCCATGATCAGCGGCAGCTTGAAGTCCTCCGGGTGCAGGGTGCCATGCAGGCGCTCGTGTCCGGCGTGATCGCTGGTGACCAGCACCAGATAAGGGCCGCGTTTGGCTATATCGTCAAGCAGCGGTGCCAGCATCGTGTCAATATAGGTCAGCTCGTCCAGATAATCTTCTGACAACCAACCGGCATCAGCGCCCTCGTCTTCAAGCCCACTGAGATGAAGAAACACAAAGCGCTTGCCAGGTTTGCCCAAAAAAGCCTTTGCCCGGTCCGTGCCGTCATCCCTGGCCAGGGCATGATCGTCCACTGCGGCGTTGATGAGGTAGCCCAGTTTGGGCTTGGCATAAAAATAGGCGGTATGAAAACCGCGTTGCTTGGCAAGATCAAACACCGTTTCCCGCGTCACCTGCGGCTGGCCCGGTTTCCAGTCGTTGTCCTGCTTGCCGCTTTGCGCTGGCGTCAGCCCGGTCATCATGGCGGTATGCGCAATGAGCGTTTGCGGCGGCGTGACACTTCGGCCCTCCAGGGTGTAACGGCCCGAC
>JBASJO010000332.1:0-3919 GCA_049655365.1 Rhodoferax sp.
CGGAACTCGTTGAAGCACAGCTCGGGGTGGGCGTGCAGGTCGCGGCGAAGCGCTGCCAGACCGGGCGCCTGGGTGAGGATGGCATCAATGACTTTCATGATTGCTCACTTTCAGACTGATGAATAAACTGTGTTGACGCAGTGGCTAAGGCTTGTGCTTTTTCGAGCCTGACGGCAGGCTGCCGCGCACACCATCCCAAAACTTGATTCGCGCCTCAATCGCCCGCCGGGCAGCCTTGTCTGCCGCCTTCTTTTTGCCGGCGCTGTCGCCGCAGAGCTGCACCAACATTTGAAGCGCGAGCGGGCCATGCAACTCATCGTCAAGGTGGATGTGACGTTCAAGGTAGTAGTGAAACAGTGGCGCGCTTTTTTTGCTGACGCCCATGTCTGCCAGCAACGCCCTGAACATGCCTGGGATGACCTGTTCGCGCCCCATGGCAAAGGCCGCGCCGACAAGATGCGGTTTCTGGGTGTCAAGAAGATCGAAGGTTGTCGCCATGAAGCGGCGTGACGGTTCCGGAATGTCGCACTTCAAAAGCGCTGCTGCGAGGCCTTTTTTTCTGACGACCTTCAAAAAGGCACGCACCGGCCGGGTATCGGCACCCACCTCTTCCATCGCCCCGAGGTAAAGGTCGAAATGGCTGATGAACGCGGGATTCCCGTTGGCATCAGGGAAACCCTCATCGGTTTCCTCACCCAGCACGATTTCATTGATAAACCGCTGCACCAGGGTGGAACGCGCGTTTCCGGTGGGCAGCCATGGCACGGACACCGGCGCGACCGAGCCTTGCAAAAATTTGACCAACGACATGAAGTCCCACACGGCATACACATGATGCTCCATAAAGCAACGCAGGTCTTTCATGGTGCGCACCGATGCATACAGCGGGTGCTGATCAAGGCGCGAGCGGAGTTCCGGCAAAAGGGAGGCGTCGGTCAGATTCATGGGCGGCATTGGGGATATTCAGGGCTGAAATGCTTGGACGTTAAGAATTGTCCCACCGTCCGCTATCCCTGCGCCCGGTTGGTGCCTCTGCAGCCCGGCAACGCACAGCGTTTTGCCCGCCTATACTGTTCGATTTGACCGTTTGTTCATGAATCAGACATCTCCGCCCTCCCCGGCGCTCTCCCAGATTCTGGGCGCCTGCCCGCACGACTGCCCCGACACCTGCTCGCTGCTGACCACGGTGCAGGACGGTGTGGCCGTCAAGGTGCAGGGCAACCCAGCGCACCCGCATACCGCAGGCAGCCTGTGCACCAAGGTGTCGCGCTACACCGAGCGCACTTACCACCCCGAGCGCCTCCTGCAGCCCATGAAGCGCGTCGGCCCCAAGGGCAGCGGCCAGTTTGAGCCCGTGAGCTGGGATGCCGCACTGGACGACATCGCGGCGCGCCTGTCTGCCATTGCCGCGCGCGCGCCGCAAGCCATCCTGCCCTACAGTTATGCTGGCACCATGGGTCTGGTGCAGGGCGAGAGCATTGCGGCGCGTTTTTTTAACAAATTAGGCGCATCCCAGCTGGAGCGCACCATTTGCGCCGCCGCCGGTGGCGAAGGGCTGGTGCAGACGCTGGGCGGCAAGGTCGGCATGCGGGTGGAGTTTTTTGCCGAGTCGAAGCTGATTCTGATCTGGGGCAGCAACTCGATCAGCAGCAACCTGCATTTCTGGCGCTATGCGGCTCAGGCCAAACGCGACGGCGCAAAACTCATCTGCATTGACCCGCGCAAGAGTGAAACCGCTGAGAAATGCCATGAGCACATTGCCCTGCTGCCGGGCACCGACGGCGCCCTGGCGCTGGGCCTGATGCACGAGCTGATCCAGAACGACTGGCTCGACCATGACTACCTGGACCGCCACACGCTGGGCTGGGAGGCTTTGAAAGAACGCGCCCTGCAGTGGCCGCCCGAGCGCGCCGCGGCCATCTGCGGCATTGCGCCCGAGCAGATTCGCGACCTGGCAAAAGACTACGGCGCCAGTGCAAGCAGTCGCGCGCCGGCAGCCATCCGTATGAACTACGGCCTGCAGCGCGTGCACGGTGGCGGCAACGCGGTGCGCCTGATCGCCTGCCTGCCCGCCCTCATTGGTGCCTGGCGCCACCGCGCCGGCGGCGTGCTGCTGTCGAGCTCGGGGGCTTTCCCGGTGCAGCGCGCCGCACTGCAACGCCCTGACTTGCTGGCTGGGCGCACGCCGCGCAGCATCAACATGAGCACCATTGGCAACGACCTGTTGCGCCCGGCCAGCCCGGCGTTTGGCCCGGCCATCGAGGCCCTGCTGGTCTACAACAGCAACCCGGTGGCGGTGGCGCCCGAATCCGCCAAGGTGGCGCAGGGCTTTGCGCGTGACGACCTGTTTACCGTGGTGCTGGAACATTTTCAGACAGACACGGCCGACTACGCCGACTACCTGCTGCCCGCCACCACGCAGCTGGAGCACTGGGATGTGCACAGCGCTTACGGCCATACCGACGCCCTGTTGAACCGGCCTGCGATTGCGCCGCTGGGTGAAGCCAGACCCAATACCCGGATTTTTCGGGAACTGGCCGCATGCATGGGCCTGACCGATCCCTGCTTTGCCGACAATGACGAAGCGCTGTGCCGTCAGGCCTATGGCGATGCAGTGAATTTCGATACGCTGCTGGCGCAAGGCTTCGCCACGCTCAGCACCCCGGATGCCCCGTTTGCCCAGGGCAACTTCCCGACGCCTTCCGGCAAGTGTGAATTTTTCAGTGAACGGTTGGCAGCGCAAGGGCTAGATGGCCTGCCCGACCATGTGCCCAACCATGAAGTGGCGCACAGTTCAGGCGCCTACCCTCTGGCCATGATCTCACCACCGGCGCGCAACTTTTTGAATTCCAGCTTTGTCAACGTCAAAAGCCTGCAAGCTTCAGAAGGCGAACCCATGCTGGAAATCCACCCCACGGATGCAGCCGCGCGCCAGATTGCCGACGGCGACACCGTGTGTGTTTTCAACGACCGGGGCAACTACCACTGCCGCGCCCAGATCAGCGCCCGGGCCCGAGCCGGTGTGGTCAATGGTCTGGGCGTGTGGTGGCGCAAACTGGGCCTCAATGGCACCAATGTGAACCAACTGACCAGCCAGAATTTGACCGACCTGGGCCACGGCCCCACGTTTTACGATTGCCTGGTTGAGGTGAAAAAATCCGAAATATCTCGCCAGGTAAACAGGGGAAACCATGGGAGTTGAAGACCGGGACTAGTATCGAGATGCAGAGCGGGAGCGCGAAAAGCAACGCCAGATTGACGAAACACGCGCCAGGTTTTCTGATTTTTCTCGCCGCAACATGGGCAGCAAGCCCGTGTCACCAAACAAGACCGGGCTCATTCCGATGATGGTCTTTTGGTGTGTGGTGATGGGGCTGCTGTACCTGGCCATGACGCATTACCTCAAGCCCAGGCAAGTTCAGGTGCTTGCCAACGGTGATCTGGTCATCAAGCGGCACTTTGACGGGCACTTCTACACGACCGGCACCATCAATGGCCAGGAAGCCAAATTCCTTGTCGACACCGGCGCCTCGCTGGTCAGCGTGAGCGAAGCCTTCGCGCAAAAAGCCTCCATCCGCGGCGGCGTGCCGACCACCTTCAGAACGGCCAATGGCGACCGGCTCGGGCGCGTGGTGGACGGTGTGGGCGTATCCATTGGCCCGGTGAGCCTGATCAACGTCCGGGTGGGCATGGGCATCAGTGCCAGTGATGAAATTGATGCCCTGCTCGGCCAGTCGTTCCTGTCGAAATTCGACATCGCCATCAGCAAGAACCAGATGGTGTTGCGGTCCCGGTAGGGTCTGATCACCGGCAATGGCTGTTATTGGCATTCACGCAAGTCACCAATAAAAACACCGTAGTAACAAATGCTACTACGGTGCTGATTTGGTGGCCCGGGGCGGAATCGAACCACCGACAC
>JBASJO010000333.1:0-1645 GCA_049655365.1 Rhodoferax sp.
GCCGTGACCGGTGGCACCAGGTACATCAGGCTGGTGACCGAAGCCGCTGCGCCTTTCTGGATCAGCAAATACAGCAGTGAACTTCCTCCCAGCGTCAGGACGAGCGCCGACCAGGCGATGGCGCCCAGCAACTCGGGGTGCCAACGGATGGCTTCGAGTTCCAGCGCAGCCAGGGGCAAGGTCACCAGCAGCGCGGCACCCAACTGCACGGTGTTGGCCGTGCGCACGTCACATGAGGTGACAAAGCGCTTTTGGTACAAGGTGCCAATGGTGATGCTGAACAAGGCGCCCACGACCAGTGACATATTGAGCCAATTGGCCTCGCCGCCAGTGCCAAACTTGCGCGACACCACCATCACCAGCCCGACAAACCCCAGCACCAAACCCCACCATTGACGTCTCAATATCTTGCTGCCAATGGCCGCCAGCCACAGCGCGGTGAGCACGGGTTGCAAACCCACAATCAGCGCTGACAGGCCGGAACCCATGCCGAGCTTGACAGCCGCCCAGACGCCACCCAGGTAGCCGGCGTGCATGAACACGCCCGTGACGGCAAGGTGCAGCCACTGCGTGCGATGGCTTGGCCACTTGACTTTCGCCAACACAATCCAGAGGAGGAAACAGGCGATGGACAGGGCGTAGCGAATCACCAGGAATTTGAAGGGCGGCGCATGGGGCATGCCGTAGCGTGCGACGATGAAACCCGTGCTCCAGATCAGCACGAACACCGCCGGCATGGCCCGGATCAGGGGCCGCTCAAGGGGGACCGTCACTGCACGCGCGACCTGATTTCAGGTAAGGCTTTTTGCAGGTAATAGACCATCGACCAGACCGTCATCACCGCCGAAATCCAGATCAGCCATACGCCCCAAAGATGGGTATTGATGACCCCGAACAGCATGCCGTCGAACAACAAAAAAGGAATGGCCACCATTTGCGCGGTCGTTTTGAGCTTGCCGATCATGTGCACTGCGACACTTTTGGCGGCGCCAATCTGCGCCATCCATTCACGCAGGGCCGAGATGGCAATTTCGCGGCCAATGATGATCAGCGCGACAAAGACATCGGCCCGCCCCAGATGCACCAGCACCAGCACGCAAGCGCAGACCAGAAATTTGTCGGCGACCGGGTCCAGGAACGCACCAAAGGCAGACACCTGATTGAGCTTGCGCGCCAAATAACCGTCAAGCCAGTCGGTGGCGGCAAACACCACAAACATGACGGTGGCCACCAAGTTGCGCGTGTCAGGTTCAATCGGCAGATAGAACACGCCCACGATCAGCGGGATCGCCACAATGCGAGCCCAGGTCATGAGGGTGGGGATGGTCCAGAACATGCCTCAATTGTGGCATGCGTTACTTCTTAATAAGCTGACGTGTCAGTGCAAGGCGCGGTAAATTTCCGCCGCCAAGTCAGTGGAAATGCCTTCGACCTGGGCAATGTCGGCCTCGGACGCCAGTGCCACGCCGCGCACGCCGCCAAAGCGCTGCAACAGGCGCGCGCGCCGTTTCGGGCCAATGCCGGGAATTTCTTCCAGCTTGCCGCCGTCCATGCGCACCTTGGCACGCGCGGCACGCATGCCGGTGATGGCAAAGCGGTGCGCCTCGTCGCGGATCTGCGCCACCAGCATCAGCGCGGCCGAGTC
>JBASJO010000334.1:0-9768 GCA_049655365.1 Rhodoferax sp.
GCGACAGGATGGGCCAGCCGGTCTCGGTTTGCCAGTAGTTGTCGATGATCGGTTTACCCAAGCCTTCGCTGATCCATTGCGCGGTGGGTTCGTCCAGCGGCTCGCCCGCCAAAAACAGCGCGCGCAGGCTCGACAGGTCATATTTGGACAGCAGCGCCGGGTCCTGCTTCTTGAGAACGCGCACGGCGGTGGGCGCGCTGAACATCACCGTCACCTTGTATTTTTCCACCAGGCTCCACCAGATGCCACCGTCCGGGCGGGTCGGCAGGCCCTCGTACATGAGGGTGGCCATGCCGCCAATCAGCGGGCCGTAAATGATGTAGCTGTGGCCCACCACCCAGCCGATGTCGCTGGTCGAGAAGTAGGTTTCGCCGGGGTTGCCGGCGTAGATGTGCTTCATGCTGGCAGCCAGCGCCACACAGTACCCCCCGGTGTCGCGTTGCACCCCCTTGGGCTTGCCGGTGGTGCCGCTGGTATAGAGCGTGTAGCTGGGGTGGGTGGCGTCGACCCACTCACATTCCACCACCGTATTCATGTGCTTGTCGCGCAGCGGCGCCCACAATTTGTCGCGCCCAGCCACCAGCGTCATCGGCACCAGACCGCGGTCCACCAGCAGAACCGATTCGGGCTTGTATTTGGAGAGATTGATGGCTTCATCGAGCAGCGGCTTGTAGCCCACGGCCTTGCCGCCGCGCGATCCGGCATCGGCACTGATGATGACGCGGGGTTCCGCGTCTTCGATGCGCGACGCCAGTGAACCGGAAGCAAAACCACCAAACACCACCGAGTGAATCGCGCCGATGCGCGCACACGCCAGCATAGCAAACGCCGCCTCGGCAATCATGGGCATGTAGATCAGGACCCGGTCGCCCTTGTTGACGCCCAACTCTTTGAGCACCGCAGCCATGCGCTGGATTTCAGCGTGCAGTTCACGGAACGAATACACCTTTTCCTGATCGGTCTCGGTCGAGACAAAAATCAGCGCAGCCTGGTCCGCACGGTCTTTCAGGTGGCAGTCCACCGCGTTGTGGCACAGATTGGTCACGCCTCCGACAAACCACCTGGCAAACGGCGGGTTGCTGTAGTCGCAAATCTGGGTCGGCTGGACTTTCCAGTCGACCAGTTGGGCTTGTTCGCCCCAGAAACCGTCGCGGTCAGAGAGGGATCGTTGGTGAAAGTCGGCATATGAGGTCATGGGCGGTCTCCTGTGTTTATAAAACTGAATTCATAATTATGAGCGTTGAGCTTGCACGGTCCTGACGCACCTCAAGATAAGCCTTCCCGAACAAGCTTGCGCTTTATCCGGGCACCCCCCTCGACCTCAAATCATCCAATCGGCGTGGGGATCTTCAGGTAAGACAGCACACCCTGCGCCGCGCCAACGCCGCTGGCCAGACACCCGGTCAATAAATAACCGCCCGTCGGAGCTTCCCAGTCCAGCATTTCGCCCGCGCAAAACACCCCCGGCAAAGACGTCAGCATCTGTTGGCCGTTCATGGCTTCGAAACGCACCCCCCCGGCGCTACTGATGGCTTCGTCGATGGGGCGGGTCGCCGTGACGGTGATGGGCAAAGCCTTGATGGCCTGGGCCAGCTGCACCGGGTCCGCCATTTGCGCCTTGCCCAACAACTCATACAGAATGCCCGCCTTGATGCCTTCAATGTGCAGACGACTCTTGAGGTGGCTCGACAGCGAACGCGTTCCGCGTGGATGCGTCACCTCAGCCAGCACCCGCTCCAGAGGCATGTCAGGCAGCAAGTCCAGGTGCAAGGTAGCAGCACCGTGGGCCAGAATCTCGTCGCGCAGCAGGCTGGATGCGGCATACATCAGGCTGCCCTCCAGCCCGGTGGCTGTGGCGACAAACTCCCCCTTGCGGGCAAACTTGGTTCCTTGTGCGTTGGTAAACGCAATCGCCACCGACTTGAAGGGCTGGCCTGCAAATCGGCTGGAAAAATGGGCGCTCCAGCCGTTTTGCACATCAAAACCACAATTGGCCGGCAACAGCGGCGCCACGTCCACGCCCTTCGCCTGCAACCAAGGCACCCAGGCGCCATCTGAGCCCAGCCGGACCCAACTGCCGCCGCCCAGCGCCAGCACCACGGCGTCGGCCTGTACCTGCATCTGCATCTGCCCCTGTGGTGTATCAAAGTCCAGCCAGGTCGCGGTCGTGTCGGGGCTCAATCCGGTGGCGGATACGTCCGCCTGATGCCAACCGGTCCAGCGGTGGCGCATGAAAAATTTCACCGGCAGACCATTTTGGGGGTGACGCAAGCGCGCCAACCAAGCCCGCAGCAGCGGCGCCGACTTCATGTCGGTCGGAAACACCCGTCCGGAGCTGCCGACAAAAGTATCGATGCCGAGCGACGTGGCCCAAGCGCGTACCTGGCCGGCGTCCAACAACCTGAAAAGCGCGTCAAATTGCGCACGGCGTGACCCGTAACGCGAGACAAATATCTCGGCTGGCTCCGAGTGCGTCAGGTTCAGCCCGCCTTTGCCTGCCAGCAGGAGCTTGCGGCCCACACTGGGCATGGCATCAAACAACAGCACCTGCACACCCGCACCCGACAGCACCTCGGCCGCCATCAAACCAGCCGGACCGGCACCGACCACCACAACATTTTTCATCATGACTTTAGTATTTTTTAATAATGTCTCATTAGAACCGCTACAAGGCCCCGAAAACACCGCCAGCGAGGTCAAAGCAGGAATCTCAAATTCAAATGGCCCGGGCGCGGAACACCGTTTCGGTTTCTGTCACAATTTCAGCACTGTATTCATTTCAATCTTTCAATTTAGGAAAAAACATGGCCAGTGAACTGATCAAACATGTGTCCGATGCATCGTTCGAAGGCGATGTGCTGCAATCCAGCGTGCCCGTGCTGGTGGACTACTGGGCTGAATGGTGTGGCCCCTGCAAGATGATCGCGCCCATCCTGGACGAAGTGTCTGCGGCTTACGAAGGCAAACTGCAGGTGGCCAAAATGAACGTGGACGAAAACCGCGATATTCCTGCCAAGTTTGGTATTCGCGGTATCCCGACCCTCATGATCTTCAAGTCGGGCCAATTGGCCGCCACCAAAGTGGGCGCCATGAGCAAGGCCCAACTCACCGCCTTCATTGACCAGCAATTGGCATAAACCGGCTTTTACCAAAACCCGGCGTCTGTTTCGCGCCCGACCTCTTTGGTCGGGCTTTTTTCCTGTCATAATTCCCACCACTCGCTGCCCCCCATCCAGGGTCAGCTCGAGTCAGAGGCGCAAAGCCAATGCGACTTGAACCATCACAAGTCCGTCGCGCCAAAACATTTCCCTCCCGGCAGACCCCCAATACACACCGAGCCACTCCATGCATTTAAACGAACTCAAGGCACTCCATGTGTCAGAAGTCCTGAAACAAGCAGAAGATCTTGAGATCGAAAATACCGGGCGCATGCGCAAGCAGGAGTTGATGTTTGCCATCATCAAGAAGCGTGCCCGTGCCGGCGAACAGATTTTTGCCGACGGTGTGCTGGAAATTTTGCCCGATGGCTTTGGCTTTTTGCGCAGCCCCGACACCAGCTACACGGCGTCGACCGACGACATCTACATCAGCCCCAGCCAGGTGCGCCGCTTCAACCTGCACACCGGTGACATGATCGAAGGTGAAGTGCGCACACCCAAGGACGGTGAGCGTTACTTCGCCCTGAACAAGCTGGAAAAAGTCAATGGCGGCGGCCCCGAGGAAAACAAACACAAGGTGATGTTTGAAAACCTGACGCCGCTGTTCCCCAAGATCCAGATGAAGCTGGAGCAGGACATCAAGGGCGAAGAAAACATCACCGGCCGCGTGATCGACATCATCGCCCCCATCGGCAAGGGCCAGCGCGCCCTGATCGTGGCGCAGCCCAAGAGTGGCAAGACCGTGATGATGCAGCACATCGCGCACGCCATTTCCGCCAACTACCCCGACAGTTACCTGATGGTGCTGCTGATTGACGAGCGCCCCGAAGAAGTGACCGAAATGCAACGCACCGTCAAGGGCGAGGTGATTGCCTCCACCTTTGACGAACCCGCCGCGCGTCACGTCCACGTGGCTGAAATGGTGATCGAGCGCGCCAAGCGCCTGGTCGAACTGAAAAAAGACGTGGTGATTTTGCTCGACTCGATCACCCGCCTGGCACGCGCCTACAACAACGTGGTGCCCTCCTCCGGCAAGGTCCTCACCGGCGGCGTTGACTCCAACGCGCTGCAACGCCCGAAGCGCTTTTTGGGCGCTGCCCGCAATGTGGAAGAAGGCGGCTCGCTGACCATCATCGCCACCGCCCTGGTCGACACCGGCAGCCGTATGGACGAGGTGATCTTCGAAGAATTCAAGGGCACCGGCAACAGCGAAATTCACCTGGACCGCCGCCTGTACGAAAAGCGCGTGTTCCCGTCCATTCAGCTCAACCGCAGCGGCACCCGCCGCGAAGAGCTGCTGCTGGCCCCCGACATTCTGCAAAAGACGCGTATCCTGCGCCAGTTCCTGTACAACATGGACGAAGTCGAATCGATGGAAATGGTGCTCAAACAAATGCGCGCCACCAAGACCAACAGCGAATTCTTCGACATGATGCGTCGTGGCGGCTGATCAGACCAGCACCCTCGCTACACTATAATCTAACGTTTTAGCGAAAAGTACGAACGGCTTTGAATTGCGCAATGGGTTTGCGCAAGGGCCGGCGCGGCTAACGCAACTGATGGAGAAATCATGAAAGACGGCATTCACCCCAATTACCGCGAAGTTTGCTTCCTGGACTCGTCCAATGGCTTCAAGTTCGTGACCCGCTCTTGCGCCAGCGCCAAAGAGATGATCAAAATGGAAGACGGCCGTGACTTGCCACTGTTCAAGCTCGACACCTCCAGCGAGTCGCACCCCTTCTACACCGGCACACAAAAATCCGTGGACAACATGGGTGGCCGCGTGGAACGCTTCCGCAACCGCTTCGGCAAGACCGCTGCCAAGTAAGCAGCCCTTAGCGCTTTGCCAAAGGCAGCCGGGTCATTCCGCGCTGCCTTTTTCTTTGCGCTGACGCCAGCTTTTTGCCCCACGCCCCCGTGAATCAGCCGACCCCAGCCATCGTTGCGCAAGCGGGCGTCAAGCGCCTGCCACGCCTGGCGCTGCTGCTGTTTTGCCTGGCCTACATGCTGCCTGGTTTTCTGGGGCGCGCGCCCTGGAAGCGCGATGACATCAGCACTTTTGGCTACATGACCGAGCTGGCGCGCGGCGCAGCCGACTGGTGGCAGCCGGCACTGGGCGGCATGGCACCCGAGGTCGATGCCCTGCTGCCCTATTGGCTGGGCGCCTGGGCAATTCAACTCAGCCCCGCCTGGTTGCCGCCCGAGCTGGCAAGCCGCATGCCCTTCATGGGGCTGCTGGTGCTGGCCCTGATGGGCACCTGGTACGGCACCTATTACCTGGCACGCAGCCCGATGGCGCAACCGGTGCCCTTTGCCTTTGGCGGCGAAGCACAACCCACCGATTACGCGCGTGCCATTGCCGATGGCGGCTTGCTGGCCTTCATGGCCTGTCTCGGGCTGGCCCAACTGGCACATGAAACCACGCCCGCACTGACCCAGCTGTGTTTTGCCGCCCTGCTGTTTTACGCCATGGCTGCCCTGCCTTATCGGCGCATTTCACCGGGCGTGAGCGCTGCGGTGGCACTGCTGGGTCTGACGCTCTCGGGCGCCCCCTTCATGGCCCTGTTTTTAGGCCTGGGCGGCACCGCCATCTACCTGCTGGCACCGGCAGCCGAGGCTTCGCCAAAAAAATGGCGCGCCAGCGGCCTGGCACTGATGACCCTGGGCTGCGCCCTGCTGGCCAGCTATCTGAAACTGTGGCACTGGGGCATTGATCTGCCGCGCGCCAATCTGCCTGAGTGGCAACGTCTGGGCCGTCTTTTCCTGTGGTTCACCTGGCCCGCCTGGCCGCTGGCCCTCTGGACACTCTGGCGCTGGCGTCGCCAGATCTTCAACATCCAATTCACCGGCCTGCATCTATGGCTGCCAATCTGGTTTGTCACCGTGGCCAGCGTTGCCACCCTGACCACCCATGCCGCCGACCGCTCCCTGCTGCTGGCCCTGCCCGCACTGGCGGCGCTGGCCGCCTTTGCCCTGCCCACGCTGAGCCGCAGTGTCGGCGCGCTGATCGACTGGTTCACGCTGGTGTTCTTCACTGGCAGCGCGCTGGTGATCTGGGTGGTCTGGATTTCCCTGCAAACCGGTTTTCCGGCAAAACCCGCAGCCAACGTGGCGCGGCTGGTGCCGGGCTTTGTGCACAGCTTTTCCCTGGCCCCGTTTTTGCTGGCGCTGGCGGCCAGTCTGGTCTGGGCCTGGCTGGTGAAATGGCGTGTCGACCGGCATCAGGCCGCGATCTGGAAAAGCGTGGTGCTGCCCGCGGGTGGCGCGGCCCTGAGCTGGTTGCTGCTGATGACCCTGTGGCTGCCGCTGCTTGATTTCGCCCGCAGTTACGCACCCATGGTCAAACAGGTCACAGCGGCCATGCCGCCATCACCTGGTTGTGTCGCCACACTGGGTTTGAGCCGGGGCCAAATCGCGGCGCTTCAGTTCCACGGCCAGCTCCAGCTGCAAGCGCTTGATCAGGCCCCAAGCTGCCAATGGCTGCTGGCCGACATCGAGACCGCACGCCGGCACCCGGAGCTCACTACAAACCCGGTTTGGCAACGACGTCAATCCATGGGCCATCCAGCGGAACGGAAGGATTCACTCTGGCTGTATGAGCGCCGCCTGCCGTCGCCGACACCACCCGTTGCACTGGAAAAACAAGGCTGAACAGCGAGCCCTTGCCCACCGTGCTCTCGATGGCAAGGACAGCGCCATGGCGCTGTGCCACATGCTTGACGATCGCCAGGCCCAAGCCGGTGCCGCCGGTTTCCCGTGAACGGCTGCGGTCCACACGGTAAAAACGCTCGGTCAACCGACCCAGGTGCTCGGCGGCAATGCCCGGACCGGTATCGGCCACGGAAAAAACCACGCAGCCATCGGCCCGCTGACGAACCCTGACCGTGATGTCGCCGCCCGCCGGGGTGTAGCGCACGGCGTTGCTGACCAGGTTGCCCATGGCGCTAAGCAACTCACTGGTGGTGCCCGCCAGAAAGCCGTCAAAGCCACAGTCAAAAACAAAATGATGATCGGTCACACCGGGCTCGCCCATGACTTGCGACAGCGCCAGCGCGTCGGTCTCCAGCTGGCGCATCAAGCTGGGTACCGACACCTGGGCATCCACCCCGGGGGGTGCACTGCCCTCAAGTTTTGACAGTGTCAGCAAGTCGCTCACCAGGGTCTGCATGCGGTCGGCCTGCTGAGACATCAGCGCCAGATACTGTTGCCGCTCGGAGTCTTCCAGCCGGAGCGTTTGCAAGGTTTCCACAAAACCAGCCAGCACCGTCAAGGGCGTGCGAATCTCGTGCGACACATTGGCCACAAAGTCGCGTCGCATGGCTTCGGCCTGCTCCAGCACCGTGATGTCACGGGACAACAGCAATTTTCGTCCGTCACCATAGGGATGAAGCTGCACCGAAAGCGTGACCGGCCGCGTGGGACTGCTGTCGCGCCCGGGCATGGTCAGGGTGCTGCCAAAGTCGCCCTTCGCCAGGTAAGCGGCGAAACCGGGCTCGCGCACCAGGTTACCAATGGTCTGCATCAGGTCACGCTGCAGATCCAGACCGAAATGCGCCGCGGAGGTCTGGTTGCACCACTCGATACGCGCCTCGCCATCAAGCAGCATGACGCCATTGGGCGAGACCTGCAGGGCCGACAAAAAATCGTGCAAGCGCGCCTGGCATTCAAGGGTCTGGCGCTCGCGCTCGCGCAAGGCGCGACGCACCCGCGTCGTGATGTCGCCCCAGACGCCCGAGACCGAGCCGCCCTCGGCACCACCACCAAGGCGCAGCCAGTTCAGAAATTTTCCGGCACGTGCACTGTCAAACAAGACCCAAATGGAGGCAGCAAGCACCAGACCGACCGGCACGGCATGACCACCGGGCCAATGCGTATCAAGCCACCAGCCTAACAGGCCAGCCGTCAGCAGGCACCCCAAAAAAAGAACAAAACGACCCAGCATGAAGGTGCCAGACTCAGGCCGACTTCGTCAACAAGGCTTGAACGGTCAGGCGATAGCCCGCACCGCGCACGGTTTCAACCATCTGCCCAGCTTCGCCCATGGCCTCACGCAGGCGCTTGACATGCACATCCACGGTGCGCTCCTCGATGAAGACGTGGTCACCCCAGACCTTGTCAAGCAACTGCGACCGGCTGTGCACGCGTTCAGCGTGTGTCATCAGGTAATGCAGCAACTTGAATTCGGTCGGCCCCAGCTTCAGCAATTGCCCCTGAAACGTGACGCGGTAAGTTCCGGCATCAAGACACAAGTCACCCACGTTCACCTGACCTTCGTCCTGCTCAGGCGCACGCCTGCGCAGCACGGCACGGATGCGCGCCAGCAATTCCTTGGTGGAAAACGGCTTGGCAATGTAGTCGTCAGCGCCAGCATCCAGACCCGCCACCCGGTCGACCTCATCGCCACGCGCGGTGAGCATGATGATGGGCACTGCCTTGGTTCGCGGGTGAGAACGCCAGCGCTTGGCCAGGGTCAAACCGCTCTCGCCGGGCAGCATCCAGTCGAGCAAGATCACGTCGGGCAAGACGGCGTCCAGCTCCATCTGGGCCGTGGCACTGTCCATGGCCCAGACCGGGCGAAAACCGTTGTGCCGCAAATTGACTGAAATCAGTTCAGCGATGGCGGGCTCGTCCTCGACCACCAGCACGCCGGGCACACGTCTCATTTCAGCACCGACTCGATATCTGCCATCGGCGTATGGCGCACATCGGCGCCCTTGACGATGTAGATGATCAATTCAGCGATGTTCTTGGCGTGATCACCAATGCGCTCGATCGCCTTGGCCAGAAACAGCAGGTCCAGGCTGGGCGAAATCATGCGCGGGTCTTCCATCATGTAGGTGATGAGCTTGCGCATGAAACCGTCGAATTCCTGGTCGATCAGGTTGTCTTCCTTGAGGATCGACAGCGCCGCCGAGGTGTCAAGCCGGGCAAAGGCATCCAGCGCCTTGCGCAACAGACCCGAGGCCATGTCCGAGGCCACGCGCAACTCCAGCGATGGCAGGGAGCGTGGCGCACCGCTCTGAATGATGGAACGCACCATGCGGGCAATCTTTTCGGCCTCATCGCCGACCCGCTCCAGATTGGCGGTGGCTTTGGAGATGGCGATCAACAGGCGCAAATCGCGCGCGGTGGGCTGGCGCCGGGCAATGATGCTGGAGAGCTCGCGGTCAATGTCGACCTCCATGGCGTTGACCTTGGCCTCGGCTGCCGTGACCTGGTCGGCCACTTCCACGCTGAACTGCGACAAAGCGTATATGGCTTGGCGAATCTGCGACTCGACCAGGCCGCCGAGCTCCATCACGCGGGTGGAGACCGCACTGAGTTCGCTATCGAATTGACTTGATAAATGTTTCTCGCTCATGTAAATTCCTTGTTGTCCTTGTTGCTAAACCGAAACATGCTGATCATGTCGTCTTCTGTTTCCCAACGCATGGGCTTCGTGAGAATAGTGCCGTTTGACTCACGCCTGTCGAATTCACCGAAAACAGACGTCAAAAATCGACAACGCTGTCCGACGGCCGGGCCCTCTAGCCAGCTGTCAGAATCATAAAGCCGATTGCAATCCCCCCCAACCGCGACACCCAGCGCCAGCAAATTGTCATCCTTTACC
>JBASJO010000335.1:0-5491 GCA_049655365.1 Rhodoferax sp.
GGTCAGGGTCAGGGTCAGGGTCAGGGTCAGGGTCAGGGTCAGGGTCAGGGTCAGGGTCAGGGTCAGGGTCAGGGTGATGCCGCGGCTTCGCCTGCCGGCGTCCACTGAAGGCATGCCATGCTCAAGCAACGCGTGATCACCGCTGTGTTGTTGTTGCTGGTGCTGTTGCCCGCGCTGTTTTACCAGGATGCAGCACCCTTCAATTTTCTCGCCCTCCTGTTCATTGCAGCTGCGGCCTGGGAATGGGCGCGTTTGAATGGCTATAACCTGCCCGCCAGCTACCTTGCAGGTGCCTTGTGTGCCCTGACGTGCGCAGGACTTTGGTGGGCTGGCGGGCTGGCGCAGACCTTGCCCCGGGTTTGGCTTGTGACCGGTGCCGTCTGGGTGCTGCTGGGCAGTTGGGTGTTGCGTGCCGGTGTGCCGGCCTGGGGTCAACTGAATCGCAATTTTCGTTTGGGACTCGGCCTGCTGGCGCTGGTGGTCACCTGGCTGGCCGTGGCCCAGGCCAGACTTGTGGGCACCAATTTTTTGCTGTCGGTCTTGGCGTTGGTCTGGGTGGCCGACATCGGTGCCTACTTTGCCGGCCGCACCTGGGGCGGGCGTCTCGTCAAGCGCAAATTGGCGGCGTCGATCAGCCCGGGCAAGAGCTGGGAAGGCGTCTGGGGTGGCATGGTGGCCGTGTTGCTGCTGGCTTGGGCCTGGACCCGTTTCGATGTGGGGACGCAAGCTGCCGTGCCCAGTTTCTACAGCCACCTGGCCGAGCGTGGCGCGGTCTTTCTCGTGATCGCCTGCCTGTTCCTGGCCGCCATGAGTGTGGTGGGTGACCTGTTCGAGTCCCTGGTCAAGCGCAGTGCCGGGGTCAAGGACAGCAGCAAGCTCCTTCCCGGTCATGGTGGCGTGCTGGACCGGGTCGACGCCTTGTTGCCCAGCTTGCCACTGGCCATGATGCTTTACTCATTTTGAGAGTGCCCATGCTGGATTCAACGGGTTTGAGAAAACAACGTGTTGCCATTTTGGGGTCGACCGGCTCCATCGGCGTCAGTACCCTGGAAGTGCTGTCGCTGCACCCGGAGCGGTTCGAGGTGTTTGCCTTGACCGCCTCGACCCAGGTGGATAAATTGCTGCAGCAGTGCATCCAGTTTCGCCCGGCTTTTGCGGTCATGGCCAGCCCGGCGCACGGCCAGGAACTGGCGCGTCTTTGCCGCGACCTGGGTTTGCCGACCCAGGTGCTGTGTGGTCCGGACGCCATCACCGAGGTGGCCAGCCATGAGCAGGTCGACGTGGTCATGGCGGCCATTGTGGGTGCCGCCGGCCTGGCTTCGTGCTTGGGTGCGGCGCGCGCAGGCAAACGCCTGTTGCTGGCCAACAAGGAAGCCCTGGTGGTTGGCGGTGACTATTTTTTGCAGGCCGTGAACGCCGGCGGTGCCAAGCTGTTGCCGATCGACAGCGAGCATTCGGCGGTTTTCCAGTCCTTGCCCGAAGACGCCGCGAGTTGGGCCACGCAGATCGACAAGATCATCCTGACGGCCTCGGGTGGGCCGTTCCGGCGCCGCGATCCGGCCAGTTTTGCCGACATCACGCCGGACCAGGCCTGCGCCCACCCGAATTGGGTCATGGGGCGCAAGATTTCGGTGGATTCGGCCACCATGATGAACAAGGCGCTCGAGGTGATCGAGGCGCGTTACCTGTTTGGTGTCGCGCCAGCGCAGATCGAGGTGGTGATCCATCCGCAGAGCGTGATCCACTCGATGGTCCAGTACCGTGACAACTCCGTCATCGCCCAGCTGGGCACGCCTGACATGAAAGTGCCCATTGCCTATGGTCTTTCCTGGCCGCAGCGCATGACCTCGGGCGCCAGCGCGCTTGATTTTCGGACCATGGCCGACATGACGTTCGAGTCGCTGGATGACCATGGCCACCGCCAACGCTTTCCTGGCCTGGCCTTGGCCTGGTCCGTGCTGGCCGCGCCAGCGGGCAGCACCGCCGTGCTCAACGCCGCCAACGAGATCGCCGTGGCGGCTTTTCTGGCCGGGCAGATCCGCTTTGACCAGATGCACGAGGTCAATCTGGAAACTCTGGCCAAGGTGCAGCCCACGCCGCCGGGGTCGCTGGAAGATTTGCTGGCCCTCGACGCGCAGAGCCGTGAGCTTGCTACGCGCGTGGTCACCTGCCTGTCCATCTGACGCGCGGCCCCGATGCTGACTGTCCTTGCCTTCATCGTCGCCATAGCCCTGCTGATTGCCGTGCATGAGTACGGCCACTATCGGGTCGCGGTGGCCTGTGGCGTCAGGGTCTTGCGCTTTTCCATCGGCTTTGGCAAGCCCCTGTTGCGCTGGCAGTCCAAAAACAGCGGCACCGAATTCGTGCTGGCGCTGTTTCCGCTGGGCGGTTTTGTCAAGATGCTTGATGAGCGTGAAGCGCCGGTGGCACCGGCCGAGCGTCATCTGGCCTTCAACACGCAAAGCCTGGGGCGTCGCAGTGCCATTGTGGCGGCGGGGCCGGCTGCCAATCTGCTGTTGGCAGTGCTCTTGTACAGTGTGGTCAACTGGACCGGGGTGCAGGTCCCGGCGGCCATCCTGGCGCCGCCGCAGGCAGAGTCGCTGGCCAGCCAGGCCGGACTGGTTGGCGGCGAGCGGGTCGTGCGCGCCGCGCTGGACGGTGAGGCAGAAACAGAAGTGCGCTCGTTCGAGGACCTGCGCTGGCAACTGACCCGCGGTGCGCTGGAAGGACAGGACGTCCGGCTCTGGGTGCAGGCGGAAAAGACCAGTTCTGAGCGTGAATTCCTGCTCAGGCTGTCCACTTTGGACAGCAACGAGGTGGACGCCCGAATGTTTCAAAAAATGGGTGTCATGGGCCCACTGACACGCCCGTTGATGGGTGACATCATGCCGGATTCAGCCGCGGCGCAGGCAGGTTTGCGTGCCGGTGACGAAGTGACCCAAGTCGATGGCAAGCCCATTCTTGACGGGCAGGGCCTGCGCGTCCTGATTCGCCAATCGGTGGTCAATGGCAAAGCGCCGACCCAGGTCTGGACCCTTCTGCGCGACGGCCAGCGCCTGCAACTGAACGTGACGCCGCGCGTGGTGCAGGAAAACGGCCAGGCGATGGGCCGCATTGGCGCCTACGTGGGCGCGCCACCCGAGCAGGTACTGGTGCGTTATGGTGCCTTGGACGGCAGTTGGCAGGCGCTGGTGAAAACCTGGGACGTGTCGGTCCTGACACTCAAGATGATGGGCCGCATGCTGATTGGCGAGGCTTCCATCAAGAACATCAGCGGCCCGCTCACCATTGCCGACTATGCCGGCAAATCGGCCGGCATGGGGCTGACCCAGTATCTGATTTTCCTGGCGCTCATCAGTGTCAGCCTGGGCGTTTTGAATTTGCTGCCGGTGCCGGTGCTCGATGGTGGACACCTGATGTATTATCTTTGGGAGGGTGTCACCGGTCGGCCTGTGTCGGATGCCTGGATGGAACGTATGCAACAAGGCGGTATTGCCATCCTGATGCTCATGATGGCGGTCGCTCTTTTCAACGATGTTTCCCGCTTGTTTGGCTGATCGTCGTCCACTTGGCCGGCACCTATTACTTATCAAACTGAACTATGTTAACCAATCGATTTCGCCTCACTACAAGTGCCGCACTGGCTTCCCTGATGTTGGTCGCCCAGTCCGCCTGGGCTGTCAACCCCTTCACCGTGCGCGACATCCGGATTGAAGGACTGCAGCGGGTGGAGCCGGGCACCGTCTTTGTCTCGTTGCCGGTGCGCGTTGGCGACACGTACAACGACGACAAGGGCGCAGCCGCCATTCAGAGCCTGTTTGCACTGGGCCTGTTCAAGGACGTGCGCATTGAAGTCAACGGCGATGTGCTGGTGGTGGTGGTAGAAGAACGCCCCACGGTGGCCAATGTGGAGTTTGTTGGCACCAAGGAGTTCGACAAGGACGTGCTGGTCAAGTCCTTGCGTGATGTCGGTCTGGCCGACGGCCGGCCGTTTGACAAGGCCCAACTGGACCGTGCCGAGCAGGAGCTCAAGCGCCAGTACATCAACCGCAGCCTGTACGCCGCCCAGGTGGTCACCACGGTGACACCGATCGAGCGCAACCGGGTCAACCTGACCTTCACCGTGGTGGAAGGTGAACCGGCCAACATTACCGAAATCCGGATTGTCGGCAACAAGGCGTTCAGCGAATCCACGCTGCGCGGCCTCTTTGACTTGGACACCGGCGGCTGGTTGAGCTGGTACACCAAGTCCAACCGCTATTCGCGTGCCAAGCTCAACGCCGACATCGAGACCCTGCGCTCCTACTACCTGACCCGGGGCTACCTCGAGTTCAAGGTGGACTCGACCCAGGTGGCGATCCAGCCCAACAAGACCGACATCGGTATCAACATCAACATCACCGAGGGCGAGCGTTTTGTCGTCAGCAGCGTCAAGCTGGCGGGCGAATACCTGGGCAAGGAGGAAGAGTTCAAGTCGCTGGTGGCGATCCGTCCGGGTGAGGCTTTCAACGCCGACGAGGTCGCCAAGACCACCAAGGCCTTCACCGACTATTTCGGCAACTTTGGTTATGCCTTTGCGCGCGTCGAGGCCCGACCTGAAATCGACCGTGTCAACAACCGCGTGGCGCTGGTGCTGCAGGCCAATCCGTCGCGTCGCGCCTATGTGCGCAAGATCAACGTGGCGGGCAACACCCGTACCCGCGATGTGGTGGTGCGCCGCGAATTCCGTCAACTGGAAGCGTCCTGGTACGACGGCGACAAAATCCGCCGCTCGCGCGACCGGGTCGACCGTCTGGGCTACTTTGGTGACGTCGCCGTGGAAACCGAGGAGGTGCCCGGCACGCCGGACCAGGTCGACCTGACCATCAATGTCACCGAAAAACCCACCGGTAGCCTGAGCCTGGGGGCGGGCTACTCCAGCGGTGACGGTTTGGGCCTGTCCTTTGGCCTCAAGCAGGAAAACGCCTTTGGCTCGGGCAATTCGCTGGGTCTGCAGGTCAACACCAGCAAGTTCAACCGCCTGGTGGTGATCAACACCACCGATCCGTATTTCACCGAAGACGGCGTGTCGCGCACCTTTGACCTGTATGCGCGCACCAGCAGCCCGTACCAGGACGAGGACTATTACAAGCTCGAGACCTCTGGCGCAAGTGTGCGTTTTGGCGTGCCATTCACCGAAATTGACACCGTGTTTTTTGGTCTGGGCATTGAAAAGACCACCATTGTGCCGGGCACCAACCTGCCGATCTCTTACAAGAACTACGCCGATGAATACGGTTACTCCAGTACCGCGCTGCCCCTGACCGTGGGTTGGGCGCGTGACAGCCGCGACAGCGCCCTGGCACCGACCAGCGGACGCCTGCAGCGCGCCAATGCCGAGTGGTCTTTTGCCGGCGATGCCAAGTACCTGCGCGCCACCTACCAGTTCCAGCAGTACCTGCCCCTGAGCAAGCAATTCACCGCAGCCTTCAACACTGAAGTCGGCCTGGGT
>JBASJO010000336.1:0-3438 GCA_049655365.1 Rhodoferax sp.
GCCGTGAACTGGGCATTCAACAAGGCATGCCCGGGCATGACGCCAATGATGGTCAATGGAATCGGGGCCATGATCACCAGCGGGGTCAGGTAGCTCTTGAACTGCGCCACCACCAGCAGGTAAATCAAAATCAGCCCCACGCCATAAGCGGCCCCCATGTCACGGAAGGTGTCATAGGTGATCTGCCACTCGCCGTCCCACTTGACCGAGTACTGACGATAGGGGTCGCTGGGCTGGTTGATCCAGTACTCGCCCACTTCACCCGTGTCCGGCAAAGCTGCGGCTTGCAATTTGTCACGGATGGCAAACAGGCCATACAGCGGCGAGTCGAGCTTGCCCGCCATGTCACCAAAGACGTAGCTGACGCCTTGCAGGTCCTTGGTGAAGAAGGGCTTGTCAATGACACCCTGCTCCACCTGCACCAACTCTGACAGTGGCACCATCTGGCCATTGGCCGCACGCAAAGGCATGGCCAGAATCGCATCCAGCCCCACCTGGTCCCCCAAGGGCAACTGCAGGCGCACCGGCACCGGATATTTGGCATGGCCATCATGCAGGTAGGCCGCATCGACCCCGCTGAGCGCCATGGCCGCCGTCTGCGACACCACGGCCACCGGAATACCCAGCGACTCGGCGCGCTGGCGGCGCACCCGCAGGTAAGCGCGCGGCGCATCGTCTTTCAGCGAGGTGTCAACGCCCACAATGTCGGGGGTGGCAATGAAAGCCTGCGCCACGCGGCGTGCCAGCGCCTGGCGCCCGGCCTCGTCAGGACCGTAGATCTCGGCCACCAGCGGTGACATCACGGGCGGGCCCGGCGGCACTTCAACCACTTTGACCAGGGCGTGGTGGCGCGCACCAATTTTCTCCAGCGCCGGACGCAGCCGCTGCGCAATCACATGGCTCTGGTCGTCGCGGTGCTGCTTGTCCACCAGGTTGATCTGCAAGTCGCCCTGCTCGGCATCGGCGCGCAGGTAATACTGACGCACCAGACCATTGAAGGTGATCGGCGAGGCCGTGCCCGCATAGGCTTGCAGGTTCAAGACCTCAGGTTGCTGAGCCAGGTAAGCGCCCAGCTCATGCAGCGCCGCAGCGGTGTTTTCCAGCGGCGTACCCGCCGGCATTTCGATCACCACCTGGAACTCGCTCTTGTTGTCGAAAGGCAGCATCTTGAGCACCACCCATTGCACCAGGGTCAGCCCTACCGAGAGCAGCAAGGCCACCAGAATGCCCGCGAGCAGCAACCAGCGTTTTTTGGCACTCTCCAAAAACGGGGTCAGCACCCAGGTGAACAGGCGCTGCAATTTGGGGCCCAGACCCTTGGGCTGCGCCGCAGCATCAGCATGGGTGTGCTGGCGCATCACTTTAAGCGCCAGCCAAGGCGTGACCGTGAAGGCGATGACCAGAGAAATGGCCATGCCCAGGCTGGCGTTGATCGGAATCGGGCTCATGTAGGGGCCCATCAAGCCACTGACAAAGGCCATCGGCAGCAAGGCCGCGATCACCGTCAGCGTGGCCAGAATGGTGGGGCCACCCACTTCATCCACCGCGGTGGGAATGATCTCGCGCAGGCTGCGCTCCGGGTACAGGTTTTGATGGCGGTGGATGTTCTCCACCACCACGATCGCATCGTCAACCAAGATACCAATGGAAAAGATCAGCGCAAACAAGGACACCCGGTTCAGGGTGAAACCCCAGGCCCAGGAGGCAAACAAGGTCGCCATCAAGGTCAAAATGACGGCAGCACCAACGATGACAGCCTCGCGCCGGCCCAGCGCAAAGCCCACCAGCAAAATCACCGAGCCGGTGGCAAAGGCCAGTTTCTGGATCAACTTGTTGGCTTTTTCGGCCGCCGTTTCACCATAGTCCCGGGTGATGGTGGTTTGCATGTTGCTGGGAATCACGGTGTTGCCGAGTTCCTGCACCCGCTGGCGCACCGCTCTGGCCACATCGACCGCGTTGGTGCCCGGTTTCTTGGTCACCGTCAGTGTCAGTGCCGGGTAGACACCGCCCGAGGCCACCGCCTGGTCAGCGGCACCCGCGGCAGCCACCCCTGGCGTGTACCAGACATAGCGCTGTGGCAATTGGGCACCCGTCTCGATGCGCGCCACTTCACGCAGGTAAACCGGCAGGCCCTTGTGGACGCCCACCACCACGTCGCCGACATCTTGCGCCGAGCGCAAAAACTCACCCGTTTCCACGCTCAGCATCTGCCCGCCGGGCACTTCCGGGTCGAGCACCGCACCCGAGGGCATGCTGGCATTGGCGGCGGCCAGCGTGGCCTTGAGCGACAACACATCGACCCCGCGCTCGCGCAGGCGCGCCGGATCCAGCCACACATGCACGGCGCGCTCCGGACCGCCGATGGTTTGCACCTCCCGGGTTCCCGGCACGCGCTTCAATTCGGCCTCAACCGTGTGCGCCACCCGCTCAAGATCCACAGCCGGCAGGGCGTCCTTGCTCCACAAGGTCACCGCCAGCACCGGCACATCGTCAATGCCCTTGGGTTTGACGATGGGCGCGAGCGTGCCCAGGTCGCGCGGCAGCCAGTCCTGGTTGGCGTTGAGCACGTCGTACAGGCGAACCAGTGCATCCGTGCGCGGCACCCCCACCTTGAATTGCACGGTCATCACGGCCATGCCGGGCCGGGCCACGGAGTAAGTGTGTTCAATCCCCGCGATCTGGCTCAGCACCTGTTCGGCCGGGCGTGCCACCATGTTGTGCACATCGACGCTGCTGGCGCCGGGAAAGGGGATCAGCACATTGGCCATGGTGACATTGATTTGCGGCTCTTCTTCGCGTGGCGTCACCAGCACGGCAAACAGCCCGAGCAACAAGGCCACCAAAGCCAGCAGGGGCGTGATGGCGTTGAGCTTGAAAGCCCGCGCCATGCGCCCGGAAATACCCAATTGGTCTTCGTTCGACATGCTCATCTCACTTGGCCGCACTGCCAGCCGCCTGGGCACCGACCAGACCGGCGCGCACCGGATCCAGCGCGACACGGTCCATGTCGCTCAAACCCGCGAGCACTTCAACACCTTGCGAACCATGCTCGGCCCCGAGGCGAATCGCCTTGAGCGCAAAGCCCTGGTTGGACACCACATAAACCGCAGTCAGCTCCCCCCGGCGCAACACGGCAGCCGTGGGGATCACCAGCCGCTGGGACTGCCCGGCGGCAAAACGCACCCGAACCTGCTGCCCCGGCAGCAAGCCCTTGCTCGCGCCGGCCGGCAATTCGAGCCGCCACTCAATGGTTTGCGACACCGCATCGGCCGTGGGCAAATGGCTGGTCTGGCTGGGGCGAACCCATTGGGGTGACCCGTCTGCCGCCCGCACCTGCACTTCCACCGCCGCACTACCCTGCACCAGGCTGGAACGCGACACCGGCACCTGCACCACGGCACGCAGCGGCAAGGGCGCGTAAATCGTCAGCAACGGCTT
>JBASJO010000337.1:0-5573 GCA_049655365.1 Rhodoferax sp.
AGCGCGCGCTGGGAAACCATGCTGGGTTATGCGCCCGGCGAGATGCAAATCGACACGGCCCATTGGCCCGATTTGGTGCACCCCGAGGATTTGCCGCTGGCTCTGGCCTCGATCGAGCGGCATGTGCATGGCGAGAGTGCTGATCACAAAGTGGAGTTTCGCGCCAAGGCCAAGGATGGCGCTTGGCGCTGGATCCTGACGCGCGGTCGCATCACGGCGCGTGCCGAAGACGGCACGCCGCTCATGATGTCGGGCACCCATACCGATGTCACCGAGCGCAAGCAGTTTGAGCTGGCGCTGCGCGAAGCCGGTGTGGTGTTCGACAGCAGCTACGAAGGCATCATGGTGGCCAATGCCGATGGCCTGATCACCAAGGTAAATCCCGCCTTCACCCGCATCACGGGCTATGAGGCGTCCGAGGCGACGGGCCGCTCACCCCGCATGCTGTCGTCCGGTCAGCATGACACACGCTTCTACCAGGAGTTCTGGGAATCGCTGAACCAGCATGATTTCTGGCGCGGCGAGGTCTGGAACAAGCGCAAGACGGGCGAGTTGTACGCTGTCCTGCAATCGATCTCGGTGGTGCGTGATGTCAAGGGCAAGGTGCTTCATTACGTCAGTGTGTTCGCCGACATCACACAGATCAAATCGCACGAGGCGGAACTCGATCGGGTGGCAAATTACGACGCGCTGACCGGTCTGCCCAACCGTCGTTTGCTGTCCGACCGTTTGAGGCAGGCCATCCTCAGGTCGGACCGCAATGGCAAATTGTGCGCCATCTGTTTCCTCGACCTCGACGGCTTCAAGCCCATCAATGACCAGCTGGGCCATCCGGTGGGAGACCAGTTGTTGATTGGCGTGACGGCACATTTGCAAACGGTCTTGCGCGCTGACGACACCTTGTCAAGACTTGCTGGCGACGAATTTGTGCTCTTGCTTTCCGATGTGAGTTCGCTGGCGGAATGCACCTTGATTCTTGATCGTGTGCTGGAGGCTGTGCGCCGTCCTGTGAGCGTCGTTGGCCACGTGCTGACGGTGAGCGCCAGCATCGGGGTCAGCCTGTACCCGCAAGACAAGGTCGATCCCGACACCCTGTTGCGCCACGCCGACCAGGCCATGTACTTGGCCAAACAGGGTGGCAAGAACCGCTATCAGTTGTTTGATCCGGAGATCGATCGCCGGGTACAAGACCATCTGGAAGTCCTGGAGCAAATGAAGCAGGCGCTGGGTCGGCACGAGTTCGTGCTGTTTTACCAACCCCAGGTCGATATCAACAGTGGTGAGGTGATCGGCGCGGAGGCGCTGATTCGTTGGCAGCACCCCGAGCGCGGCTTGCTGCCGCCCGGTGACTTCCTGCCGCACCTGCAGGGCAGTGCCCTGGAGCAGGTGTTTGGCGAATGGGTCATTGAAACGGCACTGCAACAGATCGAGGCATGGGCTCGCCTCGGACTGGACATGAAGGTCAGCGTCAACGTCAGCGCCGATCACTTGCTGCAACCCGACTTCAGCAGCCGACTGGCCAAAACCCTGGCCCGGCATGCCAACACAAAGCCGTCATGGCTGGAACTGGAGGTGCTGGAAACGGCCGCCATCAGCGACATGCAGCAAGCCGTTGACATCATGCAAGGCTGCAAGAACCTGGGCGTGGGTTTTTCCCTGGACGACTTTGGAACGGGTTACTCCTCGCTCACCTACCTGCGCAAGTTGCCGGTGGACACCTTGAAAATTGACCAGAGTTTTGTGCGCGACATGCTGACCAATCCGGACGATCTGAGCATCGTGCATGCCGTTGTCGATCTGGCTGCGGCCTTTCATCGGCGGGTGATCGCCGAAGGGGTAGAGACGCTTGAACAATGCGCCGTGCTGCAAACCATGGGCTGTTGCCATGTTCAGGGCTACGGCATTGCCAAACCCATGCCGGCCGTGCAATTGCCAGCCTGGTGTGCCAGCTGGCTTGAATCCGGCGCGTGGGTGCAGCGCTAGCTGCAGTGGTGCAGCGCTTTCATACCGCCACGCGCTTGGAACGTGCCCGGATATTGAGCGCCTCAACGCTCAGGGAAAACAGCATGGCGATGTAAACATAGGCTTTCGGCACATGCACGTCGAAAGCCTCGGCCACCAGCAGCGTGCCCACCATGGTCAGGAAGGCCAGCGCCAGCACCTTGATGGACGGGTGCCGGTCGACGAATTCACCAATCGGCTTGGCCGCAAACATCATGACGGCCACCGAAGCGATCACGGCGGCCACCATCACGCTGATCTGGTCCACCATGCCCACCGCGGTGATGACCGAGTCCAGCGAAAAGACGATGTCCACGATGCCGATTTGCACAATGGTGCCCCAGAACAGCGTGGCACCGGTTTTAACGGAATCGACTCCGGCGCTGACTTCCTTGGGCTGGTGGGCTTCGACTTCCAGGAAAATCTCGTGCGAGGCCTTGTAAAGCAGAAACAGGCCACCGCCCAGCAGGATCAGGTCCCGGCCGCTGATGTCCTGGCCGAGCAGCGCAAAAATCGGCGTGGTCAAGGTCATGACCCAGGCCAGGCTGAACAGCAGGGCAATGCGCGAGACCATGGCAAAACCCAGCCCCAGGCGGCGTGCCAGGTCGCGCTTTTCGGCGGGCAGGCGCCCGACCAGGATGCTGATGAAAATGATGTTGTCGATGCCCAGCACAATTTCCAGGGCGGCAAGCATGAAGAAGGCGATCCAGATATTCGGGTCGGTGAGCATTTCCATCGTGGTCTCGATTTATGTAAAGCCCGCGAGTCTAATGGCAGCTCGAAAAAGTTGCAGCAGGTGAGCCCGGCGCCGGCGTGAGGCCGCAGCCTGGCTAGGGCTTCTCCCCACGGTCGTTAGGGCTAATAGTTGCCTTGCCTGCGTTCGGCGGCTCGGTCAAGGCGGGGCTTTGTAGAATGCGCCGGTGCTCAAACTCACCCAAAACAAACCCTCAAGCGGTCCCGCGTTGTCGCGCATTCTCTGGGAGTTGTCACAAGATGCGCAGCGTGAACGCATCGCCATCAGCGATCTGCTGCTTGCGCTGGGTGACCGGGCCACCGGTGCCCTGATTTTCATCTTTGCCTTCCCCAATGTGTTGCCCACCCCGCCCGGCACCTCCAGCATTCTGGGAGCACCGCTGATCTTTCTGGCCGCACAACTGATGCTGGGCCGGGCACCCTGGTTGCCGGCCTTTGTGGCAAACCGTTCGATGGCGCGTGCAGATTTTTCCACCCTGGTCAAACGCATCGTGCCCTGGCTGCAGCGGGCCGAGAGCCTGTTGCGTCCCCGTTTGTCGAGCCTGGTCTTGCCACCCATGGAACACCTCATAGGCTTTCTTTCCTTGTTGCTTGCGGTCTTGCTTGTGTTGCCGATTCCCTTGGGTAACGTGCTGCCCGCCCTGGCCATCAGCTTGCTGGCCTTGGGCGTGCTGGAGCGTGACGGCGTTTGGGTGCTGGCAGGGCTTGCCGTGGCCGCTGCTGGCGGGACCTTGATTTATGGCGTACTCTTGGCCATGGTCAAGGCCAGTTTGTATTTCTTTACCCAACTGTAGGCGCGTCTGGCCCTCACTTGCTAATTGTCAAAGCAAGTCCGGCACAGAGTGCGTAGTCTGTTCCCTCGCCTGCCGTCAAGGCACTGGAGGACTGAATCATGGACCTGCTTGAATTTGCCCGCGGCCCCGCGCTGACACTGGCCCTGGTGGTGTTTGTGGCTGGCACCTTGTGGCGTCTGCTGGGTGTGTTGCGGCGCCCGCGTCTGCCTGACCTGTCGCCCGCGCGCGAAGGTGCGCCGCCCAAGTGGATGGCTGCGTCGCGCGCCATCGGCCGCGGTATGTGGCCGCGCAAGGCCTTTGGTCAGAGCGTGCTGCTCATCAGCCTCAATGGCTATGTGTTTCACATCGGTCTGGCGCTGGTGTTTTTGGGCTATGCGCCGCACATTGCCTTCGTGCACCGTCTGACCGGCCTGTCGTGGCCGGCCTTGCCCGACGGGGTGATGTACTTGGCCGCTGGCGCCACCATCGTGTCGCTGCTGCTGGCGCTTTGGTTGCGCCTGACCGACCCGGTGCGCAAGATGATCTCGAACGCCGACGACCTGATCACCTGGACGCTCACCTTTCTGCCCATGGTGACCGGCATGGCGCTGTTGAGCGAACCCTCCGCGACCATCCTGGCGCGCGACCATGTGGTCTACCCCGGCCCGTTGGCCGTTCACCTGCTGACGCTGGAGCTCTTTCTGATCTGGTTCCCGTTTGGCAAGCTGATGCACGCGTTTTTGTTTGCCTTTTCGCGCGGGGCCACCGGCATCCGCTTCAGCCATCGGGGAGTCGAATGATGCCAACCACTTCCAAGCCCCGCACGGCCTTCGACCAGCAGGGCGAGCAGAGCGACGCCGCCCGCGTCGATGCCGCCCTGCACAGCTTTGTGTCCGAATTCGGCGTCACTGCGGCGCTGCACATGGAGTCCTGCGTGCGCTGCGGTCTGTGCGCCCAGGCATGTCACTTTTATCTGGCCACAGGCGACGCCAAATACACGCCGATCCTCAAGCTCGAACTGTTTCGCCGTACCTACCTGCGCGAGGCCAGTCCGTTTGCCCCCTTGGTGCGCGCCCTGGGGCTGGTCAAAAAGCCCGGCATTGCCGATTTGCAGCAGTGGCAGGAATTGCTCTACGACTCCTGCACCCTATGCGGTCGCTGCACACTGGCCTGCCCGATGGGCATCGACATGGCCGAGCTGGTCAAAGTTGCCCGCCACGGCATGTTCAAGGCTGGACTGGTGCCGGATCGGCTGGCGCTGATGGACCGCGCCGCCCGCCAGTGGGGCAGCACCGCAACGCCGGGTGAGGACTTGCCCGACATCCTGGCCGAGGCGGGCAAGGCGCATGGGGTCGAGATACCCTGTGATCTGGCACATGCCGACATCCTGGTGACCGCCGCACCGGCCGAGCTGGGCGACAACACCAAGGCGCTCGCGGACGCGGCCAAAATCCTGAACCATATCGGCGCCAAATGGACGATGCACCAAGCAGGCTTCGATGCGTCCAACATCGGCTTCAACAATGGCGACCTGGAATTGCAGGAGCAGCTCACGCGCGCGCTCATCGACACTGCCGTGAAGATCGGCGCCAGCACCGTGTTGCTGCCCGAATGTGGCCATGCCTACGGCGCCGCGCGCTGGGAGGCGGCCAAATGGTACGGCCAGGCGCTGCCGGTGCGCGTGATTCACATGACCGAGTTCCTTGACGAATTGGTCAGCACCCAACGCATCCGTCTGCGCCAGGTCGGCGACACCGCCACCTTCCACGACCCCTGCCAGATCGTGCGCCGCGGTGGGCTGGAAGCGGCGGCACGGCGCGTGCTGGCGGCATTGGGCGTCGAGCTGATCGAGCTCCAGGACCATGGTGTGACGGCTTTTTGCTGCGGTGGCGGTGGTGGCGTGGTGTCGAACCAGCGCGCTGCACCCCTGCGCCAGAAGGTGTTTGAAATCAAGCGGCAGCAGGTGGATGCGACGGGCGCCGAGCGCTTCATCACGAGCTGTGGCCAGTGCCTGATCACGCTCGAGATGGGCGCCAAGAACGCGCA
>JBASJO010000338.1:0-5955 GCA_049655365.1 Rhodoferax sp.
ATGTCACCTGGCGTCATGCGGAGCAAGTTTTTCATGATGTCATAGACTTCACAAATGAGCTGCATGTCGCCATATTCAATGCCGTTGTGGACCATTTTCACGAAGTGGCCGGCGCCTTCTTCGCCTATCCAGTCACAGCATGGAACGTCACCATCCACTTTTGCCGCAATCGCCTGAAAGATCGGTTTGACACTTTCCCATGCCGCAACCGAGCCACCAGGCATGATGGAGGGCCCTAACAACGCGCCTTCTTCACCGCCCGAGACACCGGCACCCACATACAGCAGTCCCTTGCTTTCAAGCATTTTTGTCCTGCGGCTGGTGTCTGGAAAATGGGAGTTGCCGCCATCGATGATGATGTCGCCTTGGGCAAGCAGCGGCACCAGGGTTTCAATGATCTCATCAACGGCTTTCCCGGCTGGCACCATCAGCATGATTTTTCTTGGCAGCGCCAGCGATGCAATCAGTTCCTCAAGGGTAAAACAGCCTTGAATGCGTTTTCCGTTTCCCCTGCCCGACACAAAGCGCTCAATTTTTTGCCTTGAAATATCAAACACTGAAACGCTGAATCCCTTGTCCTCCATGTTGAGCACCAAGTTTTCGCCCATCAATCCGACACCGATCAAACCTATTTGAGACTGCATATCTACTTTCTTGGTAACTACTGAGTCTGATTTTAGGCAGGCAGACTGAATTCACGCGAATTTGGCTTTCTCCCTGAAGTTTTTGACCACCAGGTTGGCGTGCGGGCATTGGCTACCGACTGCGACTGCCGCATGCTGGCAACTTCAAACAGTCATTTTTTCGCACTTTTTCAGTGGTCCATCCCGGGTTAACAGTCTGAAACAACACAATTTGAAGGACTGCAAAAATGCAAATCCTGCCTACGGAATTTGACCGTCAATCGATTGGCCGCGTCTACGATGAGGACACTGAAATCTGGTGGTTTTCGGTGATTGACGTGGTGGAGTTGCTTATCCAGCAGGCCGCTTACCAAACGGCGCGCAAGTATTGGAACAAGCTCAAAGAGCGTCTGAGCAAGGAAGGCAGTGAGTCGGTGACAAATTGTCACCGACTGAAATTACCGGCAGCCGAAGGCAAAAACTACCTCACCGATGTCGCCACTGCTGAAACCCTGCTGCGTTTGGTCCAGTCCATCCCCAGCCCATCCCCAGCCTCAAGGCCGAGCCCATCAAACTCTGGCTGGCCAAGGTGGGTTAGGCCCCCTAAAAAAGTGGTCACGACGGCCAAACGTGGGGTTCCCCCGCGCGAGCGTGATTATCTTGCCCCGAAAAATGGACTCCATGGCTGATGGTCCAATTCAGATATTGGAGATTTCGAAATGAGCAAAAGACAAGATGGACAAGCGCGTGGGCAATACGCGCTGGAATACAAGATCAGCTGACGGCTGCAGTACTCAGCGGGCGTTTCAGGCCGCCCAAGGCCACAGCGCTGACCAAGGTGCCTGCCACGATAGCTAGCAAGTAAGCCCCCAGGTTGGTCACTGCATTGGGAATGGGCAGCACGAACACGCCGCCGTGGGGTACGCGGAGTTCGCAACCAAAAACCATCGACAGCGCACCCGCCACGGCAGAGCCCAGCATCAGCGCAGGAATCACCCGTAGCGGGTCCTTGGCGGCGTAGGGGATGGCACCCTCGGTGATAAAGGCAATGCCCAGCACAGCCGTGGCTTTGCCGGCCTCGCGCTCATCTGTAGAAAAACGGTTCTTGAACAGCACGGTGGCCAACGCCAGGGCCAGCGGGGGCGTCATGCCGGCAGCCATCACAGCGGCCATGGGGGCGTAGACCTCGCTGGTGATCAAACCGGTGGCAAATGCATAGGCTGCCTTGTTGACCGGGCCACCCATGTCGAAAGCCATCATCGAACCCAGCAGCAGGCCCAGGAAAATGGCGTTGGAACCTTGCAATCCCTTGAGCCAGGTGGTGATGGCGGTCAGCGCCACGGCAACCGGGCCACCCACCACATAGTACATCAGCAAGCCGACGATGGCGGTGCCAAGCAGCGGCAGAATCAGCACGGGCTTGAGTCCGTCCAGATGACGTCCGAGCTGAATCTTGTCGTTCAGGTACTTGACGGTATAGCCCGCCAGGAAACCGGCGGCAATACCGCCAATGAAGCCGGCACCGATGGACGCCGCGATCATGCCGCCGATCATGCCCGGTGCCAGGCCGGGCCGGTCGGCAATCGAGTGCGCAATGAAGCCGGCCAAAATCGGCACCATCAGCGCGAAGCCGCTCTTGGCACCAATCGTGAACAGGGTCCAGGCCAGCGTGCCCTTGTTGGCATCTTCGTAAACGTAAATGCCGCCCAGCGCAAACCCCAAGGCGATCAGCAAGCCACCGGCCACCACAAACGGAATCATGTACGACACACCGGTCATCAGGTGCTTGTAAGCGCCGGTGCGGCTGGCGCTTTGCTGGGCCTTGGCGGCCTTGACCTGGTCGGCATAGGCAGCGCCGGTCTCGGCACTGGCCTGCTTGGCTTGTGCCAAAGCGGTGCGCACCACCAGGGCGCCGTCCTTGATGGCCGCCTTGGTATGGGTCTCGTAAATGCGTTTGCCGGCAAAGCGGCTCATGTCGACTTTGGTGTCGGCGGCGATCAGAACGATTTCGGCGCCTGCAATTTCGGCCTCAGTCAGCGTGTTCTGGGCACCGACCGAACCTTGCGTTTCGACCTTGATGCTGTAGTGGTTGGCCTTGGCGCCAGTTTCCAGGCCTTCGGCTGCCATGAAGGTGTGGGCGATGCCAGTGGGGCAGGACGTGATGGCGACAATTTGCGGCAGGGCCGGGTCACGCGCCGGTGCCGGGGCAAGCGCTGCGGGCGTGGCCGGGCGAACCTGGCCCAGGGCTTGGCGGATCAAGGCCTCGGCATCGCGGATGGCGGGCACCGTGCCCACCACCAGCAGGTTTTTGCCGGCAAAACGGTCCGTGTTGACGGCGGTGTCGGCGGCAATGATCACCGCGTCGGCGTCGGCAATGTCGGCCGCGCTGAGGGTGTTGCGGGTGCCAGCCGACCCCTGGGTTTCCACCTGCAGGCTGTGGCCGGCGCGGTCGGCGGCTTGCTGCAGGGCTTCGGCGGCCATGATGGTGTGAGCGATGCCCGTCGGGCAAGCGGTCACGGCGACTATTTTTGACATGATGAATTTCCTTTGACGAAGTAGGACACGGGAACTTTTGAATTAACGGAGTGAATTGATCTGCACCGACTGGGCCAGGGCGCGCACGGTGTCGGGCGCCGGCAGATGGGGCCCAAGCCGCGCCAGCTTGGCCGCTGAAAACGCGGTGGCCAGGCGGGCGCAGTCGGTCAGGTTCAGGCCGGCCATCTGCGCCGCGATGATGCCGGCCACCATGGCATCGCCTGCGCCCACCGTGCTGATCAAGGGCGTGGGGATCGGGTGTGCCAGCAGGGCTTGCTCGCGGTTGACGAACAGCGCGCCGTCAGCGCCCAGGGACACGATCACCGTGCCCGGCGCATTGGGGCGGGCCAGCAGTTCGTGCGCCGCAGCGACCACTGAGGCGGTATCACCCAGCGGGCGCCCGATCAACTCGGAAAGCTCGGTGCGGTTGGGCTTGATGATGTCGGGCGCTGCGCCAACGCCAGCCGCCAGGGCGGCACCGCTGGCGTCCAGCAGCACTTGCGCACCCAGACCGTGCACATGCGCAATCAGGCGCTGGTAGGTGTCGACGGGCCACAGCGGCGGCAGGCTACCCGCCAGCACCACCCAACTGGTGCCACTGACCAGCCCATCGATGCGCGCCAGCAACTGCGCGAACAGGGCCTGGATGGCCTCGGGTGCCAGTGCCGGGCCAGGCATGTTGATGTCGGTGGTCTCGCCGTTGGCGCGGTCCACCAGTTTGGTGTTGATGCGCGTGAGTCCGTCCAGATAAAGGCACTGGTTGGCGATGCCTTTGGCATTGAACAGGGCTTCGAACAGGGCGGCGTTGTCGCGGCCGATCGGTCCGGTCACCGCACTGGGGACACCAAAGTCGGCCAGGCAGGAGGCCACATTGATGCCTTTGCCACCCACATCCACCTGCATGCGCAGGGCACGATTGACTTCGCCCACGCGCAGGTTGTCGACCTCGATGGTGTGGTCCAGCGCCGGGTTCAGGGCCACGGCCAGCACGCGTGGCTGGCCACTGGAAAGCGTCGCGGCGTTCATAGAGCGCGCACCTCATCGGCGCTGCCGGCGGCCAGGGCGCGTTGCGCCAGCAACTGCATGGCGCTGTAAGAGTCGCTGCGCAGGGTGGCCTTGACCGAAGCCACATCCTGCGCGCTCATGGACAGTTCATCCACGCCGAGCCCGGTCAGGATGCGGGCACCCAGCGGGTCGCCCGCCAGGCCACCGCACACGCCGACCCAGGTGCCGTGTTTTTTGGCGGCAGCCCCGGTGCGGGCGATCAGGTCCAGCACGGCGGGGTGCAGGCTGTCCGCCTGTGGTGCCAGTTCCGGGTGCTGGCGGTCAATGGCCAGGGTGTATTGGGTCAGGTCGTTGGTGCCGACCGAGAAAAAGTCGACCAATGGTGCAAATTTTTCCGCCATGACGGCCACCGCCGGCACTTCCACCATGATGCCGATCTTGAGCTGCGGCCCGTTGACCTGGGCCCGGGCGCGTTCGCAATGGCTGCGCAGCGCCTCGATTTCACTGGTGTGGGTGACCATCGGAAACATGATCCGGATCGGGCCGTGCGCGGCCGCCCGGTACAGCGCGCGCAGCTGGGTGTAGAGCAGGTCTTGCCGCAACAACAGCAGGCGGGCGCCGCGCACGCCCAGGAACGGGTTCTCTTCCTTGGCCAGGTTCAGGTAGGGCACTTTCTTGTCGCCACCAATGTCCAGTGCGCGGATGATCAGGGTGCGCCCGCCCATGGCCTCGGTCATGTCGCGGTAAACGCGGTACTGTTCTTCCTCGTCGGGGGCGCTGTTGCGCTCCAGAAACAGGAACTCGGTGCGCATCAGGCCCACGCCTTCGGCGCCGGCTTCAATGGCCACGCGGGCTTGTTTGGCATTGGCCACATTGGCCGCGACCTCGACCGTGTGGCCGTCCGTGGTGGTGGCGGGCAGGTACCGGCTCTCGCGCAAGGCATTGCGCTCAGCCAGCTGGCGCGCGATCACGGTGGCTACGGCGTCCCGGTCGGTTTGCGACACGTCCAGGTACACGGCGCCCAGCCCGCCGTCGATCACAGCCAGTTCGCCCTCGGGGGCGGCCAGCAGGGCGCTGCCAGCCGCCACCACGGCGGGCAAGCCGAGTGTTCTGGCCAGGATCGCGGTGTGTGAGGTCGGTCCGCCGCTGCTGATGGCCAGTCCCACCACAAAGTTCATGTCAAGCTGCAAGGTGTCCGAGGGCGTCAGGTCGTCGGCCACCAGGATGCTGGCCTGCTTGAGCACCAGGCTCTGGCGTTCGATACCGAGCAGCCGGGCCAGCACGCGTTCACCCACATCACGTAAGTCCAGTGCGCGGGCCGCCAGCAGCGGGTCCGCCACGGCCTGGAGTTTTTCCACCCGCGCCTGCAAAGCCGCTTGCCAGGCCCATGCCACACCATGGCCGCGCAGAATGCTGGCCAGCGCCTCGCGCAGCAGATCAGCATCCGCAATGAGTTCACGCTGGGACGCAAAGATCGCCGCCTCGGAGGCGCCCAGACGGGTGCGGGTCTGGGTCTCCAGGGTTTGCAGCTCCTGGCTGATGGCCAACACGGCGGATTCCAGGGCCTCGCCGTCGGCAATCACATCAGCCGGGCTGTCGTGCACCTCAAACTGGTGGCTGACGTGCCTGACCAATGCCCCAATGGCCAGACCGGGGCTGGCGCCGATGCCGTAAATGGCTTGCGGGCTGCCGTCGGGCAGCCAGTCCGGGGCGCTGCGGCGTGCGGCGAGCGCGTTGCGCCGGGCGCGTTCGGCGTCGGCCTTCTCGTCGGCCGACAAGGCCTGCATCACAT
>JBASJO010000339.1:0-5774 GCA_049655365.1 Rhodoferax sp.
GACTTCTACCATGGCGAAAAATCCATGACGCTGGACAAGGCGCGTGATGTCCGCATGGAACTGGTGGGCAACAGCGGCAGGACAACGGTGCTCAAACCGCTGACCAAGCTGCTGGCCGGCGAGATCATCGACAGCATGTTCATGAGCAAGAAGGCGCTGTGCGAGTTTTATGAAGAGCAGCTCGAAGACGCGCGCCAGACTGGCGTGATGTTCTCGCTGCACGTCAAGGCGACCATGATGAAGGTGTCGCACCCGATCGTGTTCGGTCACTGCGTCCGTATTTTCTACAAGGAAGCGTTTGAAAAACACGCCAAGCTGTTTGAGGAACTGGGCGTCAATGTCAACAACGGCATGTCCAACCTGTACGACAAGATCGCCAACCTGCCCGAGTCCAAGCGCGAAGAGATCGAACGCGACCTGCACGCCTGCCATGAGCACCGGCCCGAGCTGGCCATGGTCGACTCGGCCAAGGGCATCACCAACTTCCACTCCCCCAGCGACGTGATTGTGGATGCCTCCATGCCCGCCATGATCCGCATCGGCGGCAAGATGTGGGGCGCCGATGGCCGTCCGAAAGACACCAAGGCCGTGATGCCCGAAAGCACCTTTGCCCGCATTTACCAGGAGATGATCAACTTCTGCAAGACCAACGGCAACTTTGACCCGGTCACCATGGGCACCGTGCCCAATGTCGGCCTGATGGCCCAGCAGGCCGAAGAATACGGTTCACACGACAAGACCTTCGAGGTGCCCGAAGCCGGCGTGGCCAACATCGTCGATATCGCCACGGGTGAGGTGCTGCTGTCGCAAAACGTGGAGGAAGGCGACATCTGGCGCATGTGCCAGGTCAAGGACGCGCCGATCCGCGACTGGGTCAAGCTGGCTGTTACCCGCGCCCGCAATTCCGGCATGCCGGCCATCTTCTGGCTCGACCCCTACCGCGCGCACGAGGCGGAGCTGATCAAAAAAGTCGAGCTGTACCTGAAAGACCATGACACCACGGGTCTGGACATCCAGCACATGTCGCAAGTTCGCGCCATGCGTTACACGCTGGAGCGCGTGATTCGCGGCATGGACACCATCTCGGTCACCGGCAACATCCTGCGCGACTACCTGACCGACCTGTTCCCGATCATGGAACTGGGCACCAGCGCCAAGATGCTGTCGATCGTGCCGCTGATGGCGGGCGGCGGCATGTACGAAACCGGCGCCGGCGGCTCGGCGCCCAAGCATGTCAAGCAACTGGTGGAAGAAAACCACCTGCGCTGGGATTCGCTGGGCGAATTCCTGGCGCTGGCGGTGTCGCTGGAAGACTTGGGGCTGAAAACCGGCAACAAAAAAGCCACGGTCCTGGCCAAGACGCTCGACGCCGCCACCGGCAAGTTGCTGGACAACCGCAAGTCGCCGTCCACCCGTACCGGTGAACTCGACAACCGCGGCAGCCAGTATTACCTGTCGATGTACTGGGCGCAGGAACTCGCGGCGCAGACCGCAGACCAAGAGCTGCAAGCGCATTTCGCGCCGCTGGCCAAGGTGCTGACCGACAACGAGGCGCAAATCACCGCTGAATTCAAGGCGGTGCAGGGCCAGCCGGTGGACATTGGTGGTTATTACCTCGCCGATGCCGACAAGGTCAAGGCCGTCATGCGGCCCAGCGCCACCTTCAACGCCGCCCTGAAAGCCATGCGAGGCTGATGTTCACATCAGGCTGATCTGTGCTTCGGCACAGAGGTGCAGGGGCAGACGGAGCGATCCTTCTGCCCTTTTTTTGGTGCGTCAGACGTCTTCCCAGTGCCCGGTCTGGCCTGACTTGAACAGCGCATCCAGGATGCGCATGTTGCAAATGGCATCGTCCAGACCATAAGGCAGGGCGATTTCTCCGCGCACGGCCAGTGAAAACGCATCGCCCTGCAGGGTGTACATGTTGCAGGGTGGCAAGGTTTCCGCCACGGCCGAGGCGCCACCAGGCAGGCTGGCGTTGTCGACAAAAAGCCGGGTTGATCCACCGAGTGGCGCGTTGAATGGAATCTCGAGTTCCAGGCGCTGCCGGGTGCCGATGGCCTGCACACGCTGGTACGGCACCGATTGGGTCGACGCCGTGAAATCCAGCCGGCGCCCACTGCCAAAGTCGACGATGGCCGTTACCGTGCGGTCGGTCTGAAAATCGGGGTCGCGGTCGAACAGGGCCACCGCGCGCAGCGGTTCGGCCTCAAACAGAAAGCGCCCGGCCACCACGGCGTAGCAGCCAATGTCATACAGCGCGCCACCCCCGACTTCCGGCCGGTTGCGGATGTTGTCGGGCAGGCGGTTGAAATACGAGAAAAACGCCTGCACCGTGCGCAGCTCACCCAGCGCGCCGCTGCGTACCAGCTCGCGCGCGCGCAGCCATTGCGGGTGAAAGCGCACCATGAAGGCTTCCATAATGTGGACTTTGCCGGCGACCTCAAGCAGTGCTTCGGCTTCACGCGCGTTCATGGCAAAGGGTTTTTCGCACAGCACATGTTTGCCGGCACGGGCGGCGGCCAGTGTCATGGGCACATGCTGGTCGTTGGGCAGCGGGTTGTAGATGGCCTCGATGTCGGGGTCGGCCAAGAGTTCGTCGTAGGAGCCGTAGGCTTTGGCGATGCCCATCGCGTCAGCCACTTGTTGCGCCTGTGCCAGGGAGCGTGAGGCAATGGCGCCGACGTGGCTCCACTGCCCTTGCTGCATCGCCGGAATGACTTTTTCACGGCCGATCTTGGCGGTGCTCAGAATACCCCAATTGACTTTTTTCATGGTGTTGGGCGCCTGGCCCAAGCTCAGGCGGTTTCTTTGTAAAAAAATGTCCGCTGTAGCGGCCGTGTGGCCAGCGGTGCCACCTTGTCATGGATCGCGCCAATGTGCTCGGGCGTGGTGCCGCAGCAGCCGCCCACAATGTTGACCAGGCCTTCGGCTGCGAATTCAGCCACCAGGCGGCTGGTGTCAGCCGGGGTTTCGTCAAAGCCGGTGTCGCTCATCGGGTTGGGCAGGCCGGCGTTGGGGTAGCAGCTGATGAAGGTGTCGGGCGCGGCCTTGGCCAGCTCCTGGATGTAGGGGCGCATCAGGGCCGCGCCCAAGGCGCAGTTCAGGCCGATGGCCAAGGGCTGGGCGTGGCGCACGCTGTGCCAGAAGGCGGTCACGGTCTGGCCGCTCAGAATGCGCCCGGACGCATCGGTCACGGTGCCGCTGATGATGATGGGCAGACGTTCGCCAGAGGCCTCAAAAAATTCGTCAATGGCAAACAGCGCCGCCTTGGCGTTGAGCGTGTCAAAAATGGTTTCGACCAGTAGCGCGTCGGCACCACCCTGCACCAGCGCTTCGACCTGTTCGTAATAAGCGGCGCGCAGCTGCTCGAACGTGACGTTGCGGGCGCCGGGGTCGTTGACGTCGGGGCTGATGCTGGCGGTCTTGGGCGTGGGCCCCAAGGCGCCCAGCACAAAACGGGGTTTGTCGGGGGTGGAAAACTTGTCGCAGGCGGCACGCGCTATTTTGGCCGAGACCAGGTTCATCTCGAAGGCCAAGTCGGCCATGTCGTAGTCGGCCTGGGCCACGCTGGTGGCGCCAAAGGTATTGGTCTCGATGAAGTCGGCGCCAGCGGCCAGGTAGCGCTCGTGGATGTCGCGGATGACATCCGGGCGCGTCAGGCTCAGCAGCTCGTTGTTGCCTTTCACATCCTTGTGGAAGTCCTTGAAACGCTCGCCGCGGTATTGGGTTTCGTCGAGCTTGAAGCGCTGGATCATGGTGCCCATGGCGCCGTCGAGCACCATGATGCGGTGTTGCAAAATCTCGGGCAGCTTTTGTCCGCGGGTGTAGTGTGGAGTTTTCATAGCATGGCGATTGTAGAAAGCCCGGGCCGGCCTGGCTGCGAGCCCGGCTAAAACCTCGGACAATAGCGGCATGAAACATATGCTCCCCCAGGAAGCCTGGGCCCTCATTCAAAACAATCCCGGCGCTTTATTTATTGACGTGCGCATGGCCGTCGAATCGCAATACGTGGGTTATCCGCCCGGCGTGATCAATATTGCCTGGTACGAATTCCCGGATTACAAGGTCGATGCCGCGCAGTTTGTCGCCTCTGTTGAGCAGATCGCCAACAGCCGAGACCAGGCCGTGGTGCTGCTTTGTCGCAGCGGCTTGCGCTCGGTCGATGCCGGCATGGCGCTGGAAAAAGCCGGTTTTACCCAGGTCATCAACGTGCTCGATGGTTTTGAGGGTGAACCTGACGACAACGGCCATCGCTCGACCGAATGCGGCTGGCGTTTTGAAGGCCTGCCGTGGACGCAGTCCTGAGCCCCGCCCGTCGCTAGTCCCGGCGTCGCCGGCAGCCGCTTCACTTACTTTACAACTCCCTCATCTTGTCCATCGCGTCCATCCTGCAAGAGGTTTTTGGCTACGCCAGCTTTCGCGGGCCGCAGCAAGCCATCATCAGCCATGTGGTGGCGGGCGGTGATGCGCTGGTGCTGATGCCCACCGGCGGCGGCAAAAGCCTGTGTTACCAGATCCCGGCCATTGCGCGCAAGCAGGCCGGGCTGGGCATCACCATCGTGGTGTCACCGCTGATCGCGCTGATGCACGACCAGGTGGGGGCGCTGCACGAGGCGGGTGTCAGCGCGGCTTTTTTGAATTCCACGCTGAGCAGCGAGGAGGCTTACCAGACCGAGCAGCGCCTGCTGCGCGGTGAGATCACGCTGTTGTACGCGGCGCCGGAACGGGTCACCACGCCGCGTTTTCTGGCGCAGCTCGACACCTTGTTCGAGCGTGGTCAGTTGAGCCTGTTTGCGATTGACGAAGCGCATTGCGTGAGCCAGTGGGGGCACGACTTCCGGCCCGAATACCGCGCGCTCACGGTGCTGCACGAGCGCTATGCCGGCGTGCCGCGCATGGCGCTGACCGCCACCGCCGACGCACTGACCCGCGCCGATATTGTGGAGCGCCTGCAGTTGGAGGCGGCGGCGCACTTTGTCAGCAGCTTCGACCGGCCCAATATCCGCTACACCATTGTCGAGAAAAAGGACGCCAGCACCCAGTTGTTGCGCTTTATCGAGCGCGAGCATCCGGGCGAGGCCGGGGTGGTGTACTGCCAGTCGCGCAAACGGGTCGAAGAAGTGGCCGCCATGCTGGCGCAAAGCGGCATCCAGGCCTTGCCTTATCACGCCGGGCTCGACTTCAAGGTGCGCCAGGCCAACCAAAACCAGTTCCTGCGCGGTGAAGGCGTGGTGATGGTGGCGACCATTGCCTTTGGCATGGGCATCGACAAGCCCGACGTGCGTTTTGTCGCGCACCTCGACATGCCAAAGAACATCGAAGGCTATTACCAGGAAACCGGCCGCGCTGGCCGCGACGGCATGGCCGCCGACGCCTGGATGTGCTACGGCCTGCAGGATGTGGTCAACCAGCGCCGCATGATCGACGAAAGCCCGGCCGAAGAAGATTTCAAACAGGTCATGCGCGGCAAACTTGACGCCCTGCTGGGCCTGGCCGAGGCCACCGATTGCCGCCGCGTGCGCCTGCTGCGCTACTTTGGAGAAATTTACGGGGAAGCCACTGCCGACGCGCCGGGCCGCCCCAAGCCAGGCACGGCCCCCTCGGGGGGCAGCGAAGCACATGAAATGGCAAGCCCCGGATCGAGCGGGAGCGAGATACGCTCGGGGGCCATTTGCCACAACTGCGACAACTGCCTGCAGCCGCCCGAGGTCTGGGACGCGACCGACGCCGCGCGCAAGCTGCTGTCCACGGTGTACCGGCTGCAGCAAAAC
>JBASJO010000340.1:0-3585 GCA_049655365.1 Rhodoferax sp.
GCCTTGAATTCAGCGTGCTTTTTAGCAAACTTGGCGACGAGTTTGTCGCGCTTCAGTTCACGTTGCAGTAGGGCTTGTTTTGCCATCTTGCGCCTTCAGTTCTTGAACGGAAAACGGAAGGCGGTGAGCAGTGCTTTGCACTCTTCATCGGTCTTGGCCGTTGTGGTAATGCTGATATTGAGACCGCGCAAGGCATCAACCTTGTCGTACTCAATTTCAGGAAAAATAATTTGTTCTTTCACGCCGATGTTGTAATTGCCACGACCATCGAACGAGCGACCCGAAATACCACGGAAGTCACGCACACGAGGCAGAGCAACAGTGACAAAGCGATCCAGGAATTCGTACATTTGCGCACCACGCAATGTCACCATACAGCCAATGGCCTGGTTCTCACGAATCTTGAAACCGGCAATTGCCTTCTTGGACATCGTCACCACAGGCTTCTGACCCGCGATTTTTGACATGTCACTCACAGCGTGATCCATGACCTTCTTGTCAGCGACTGCTTCGCTCACACCCATGTTGAGCGTTATCTTGGTCAGGCGAGGAACCTGCATTGGCGACTTGTAGCCAAACTTGGCCATCAACTCGGGAGCCAATTTTTCACGGTAAAGTTGTTGCAAACGAGCCATGTTCATGCCACCTTGATTTCTTCGCCGCTGGATTTGTAAACGCGAACACGTTTGCCATCAGCCTGCAATTTGATACCGACGCGGTCAGCCTTGCCGCTTGCTGCATTGAAAATCGCAACATTGGACTGGTGAATCGCCATGGTTTTTTCAACAATGCCACCCGCCTCACCCTTCATGGGGTTGGGCTTGGCATGCTTCTTGACAATGTTCACACCTTCAACAATCAGGTGCGAATCATCTTTACGTGATGTGACTTTGCCACGCTTGCCTTTATCGCGCCCGGTGAGCACGATGACATCGTCGCCTTTGCGAATCTTGTTCATGTGATGTCCTTACAAAACTTCAGGTGCCAAAGACACGATCTTCATGAACTTCTCAGTGCGCAATTCACGCGTCACCGGCCCAAAGATGCGCGTGCCGATAGGCTCGAGCTTGGCGTTGAGCAACACTGCTGCATTGCCGTCAAATTTAACCAAAGAGCCGTCGCTGCGACGGATACCCTTGGCCGTGCGCACCACCACAGCACTGTAGACATCGCCTTTTTTGACACGTCCACGAGGCGCAGCCTCCTTGATGCTCACTTTAATAATGTCGCCTACGCTGGCGTAGCGACGCTTGGATCCGCCCAGCACCTTAATGCACAGAACGGACTTGGCGCCAGTGTTGTCGGCGACTTCGAGTCGAGATTCGGTTTGGATCATTTGTTTAATTCCCAACTTGCACTGAAAATCGGCTTGCACAACGCTTAGCCTTACTTCAGTCAGTCTTGGGCCCGTTACACGCAACATGAACCACTCATGTCGTTAGCTTTGGGCAGATACTTCGGTTTTAACGCGAAGCCTCGTATTATGCAGCAAAAATTCAGCTCGATCAAGGTTTTTCTTGTGCGCAGAGCAAATATTGTTGACACAAGTCCTCGAATTCAGCTTGCGCCGGGTCTTGCCCGGTTTCACCTTCCAGAATTTCAGCGACCGCCCCGCCCAACTCACGCGCCAACCTGGCGTCCAGAAACAACAGCCGGGCCCTTCGGGCGAGCATATCTTCAACCGAGATCGCATATTCATGGCGCGCTGAAAACCTCACCATCGCCTCGCTTAATCCCTCACACAGCCACCTCCCTGCGCCTGGCAAGGCACGCACCCAAGCCCGGTCCGAGCCATAGGAATGCAAACCTTCGGGCTCACACAGGGCTTTGAGGGCCAGTCCGCCCATTTCAAAGTCCACCAGACCCAGACTTTTGGTCCGGCCACTCAAGGTTGGACGAACGAGTCGCTTCCGGGCGCATTGCGCCAAAACATCTTCGGCCATGGCACGGTAGGTGATCCAATTGCCGCCGGTCACCGTTACCAGACCGCTGCGATTCACCAGAATGGTGTGCTCCCGACTCAAGCCCTTGGTATTGTCACCCTCGTCTTCCGGCGGTTTGACCAGGGGCCGCAAACCCACCCAGATGCTTTTGGCATCCGCGCGGGTGGGCGCCCGCTGCAGATAACGGGCCGACTCACTCAAGATGAACTCGATTTCCTCCTCGAAGGCCACCGGCTCACGCGGCAGATCATGGCGCGGGGTGTCGGTCGTTCCGAGGATGAGTTTGCCCAGCCAGGGCACGGCGAACAAGACCCGACCATCCGCTGTCTTAGGCACCATCAAGGCCGCATTGCCCCCGAGAAAGGCGCGATCCACCACGATGTGCACACCCTGGCTTGGGGCCACCATGGGCTGCGTTGCGGCGGGTACGGCACCCTCAGCTTCCAAACCATCCCTTTGAGCGCCTCCGGCTGCACCATGGGAAGCTGCGCCAAGGTCTCGCTGCGACTCAGAAACTCGGTGCGCCCCAAACCGGCGCGCCCCACCAACGCGTCGTACATTTTCAAGCCGATGCCGTAAAAAGGGGCCTCCCACCACTTGTAGGCGGGCATGACAAAAGGCAGCGGCTGCGCCAGATGCGGCGCATTCTTTAACGGCAGGGTGCGTTCGTGCAAGGCTTCACGCACCAGACCGATATTGCCCTGCGCCAGGTAACGCACACCCCCATGCACCAGTTTGGTGGAACGCGATGACGTCCCCTTGGCGAAATCATGCGACTCAACCAGCACCACACGCAGACCGCGCACAGCGGCGTCCAGTGCAACCCCGAGACCGCTCGCGCCACCCCCACCACAATGACGTCGTAGCGACACGGTTCGGCAAGTCGCGCCATCAGCTCGGGACGCCTGGTCGCAAGCGCTTGGGGAGGAGTGGTCATACGTGGTCCATCAGGGCTGCAAGCATCGGATTATTCGCCAAGTCCGGACACGGTGACGCCCGCTGGAAACATGCGGCAAGGTAAACCGAACTGCTACTCGAACCCGGGAAGTCAAAGTCCCCCACATTTGATTAGACTCAAGCTTTCCAACAACCATGACGCGGTCTCATCCACGCATAAAACTCATGAGCAAACGTATCGCATTCATTGGCGGAGGCAACATGGCCAGCGCCCTCATCAGTGGTCTGATCAAACAGGGATTACCGTCCGACCTGATTGACGTGGTGGAACCTTTCGCCGATGCGCGTGACAAGTTGCTGGCCAGTTTTGGCATCACCGCCCGTCCCGAAGCGGGTGCTTTCTTGATGGATGCAGCGCTGGTGGTCTGGGCTGTCAAACCGCAAACTTTCAAGGAGGCGGCACTGGCCGTGGCATCACACGCCCCGGGACGTTTGCACTTAAGCGTGGCGGCTGGCATTCGAAGCGACAGCATTGCCACCTGGTTGGACAGCGAGCGCGTCGTGCGTGCCATGCCCAACACGCCAGCACTGATTGGTCAGGGCATCACCGGCCTGTTTGCCCGCACCAGCGTCACGGCGAACGACAAAGCCTTTGTGGAACAAGTCATCGCTACCACCGGCGAATCCCTCTGGCTCGATGCCGAAGACCAGCTTGACGTGGTCACAGCCCTGTCAGGCTCGGGGC
>JBASJO010000341.1:0-2156 GCA_049655365.1 Rhodoferax sp.
GAGCATGTGGCTCCCGCCATTGACGCCCTGCTGCAGGAGTCCGACGCTGCGCTTGAGACCGTCACCGCACCGGACTTCCCGGCCGACTGGACGGCGATTGCCCGCGTGCTCGACGTCACCACCGAGAAATTCGGCCGGGCCTGGGGCGCAGTGAGCCACCTCAACAGCGTGGCCGACACGCCTGAACTGCGTGCCGCCTACAACGCCGCCCTGCCCAAGGTGACCGAGTTCTACACACGACTGGGGGCCGACGAACGGCTCTATGCCAAGTACCGTGCCATCAACCCGGAAGCCCTCAACAGCGAACAGCGCCAGGCGCTCAAAAATGCGCTGCGCAACTTTGTGCTCGGCGGGGCCGACCTGCAGGGCGCTGACCGTGAACGCTTTGCGGCCATTGCCGAACGCCAGGCTTTCCTGGGCCAGAAGTTCAGCGAAAACGCCCTTGACGCGACCGACGCCTTTGCCTATTACGCGCAAGAAGACGAGCTTGACGGTCTGCCCGACGACGTCAAGCAAACCGCCCGTAACGCCGCCCAGGCCGACGGCAAGGAAGGCTACAAGCTCACCCTGAAAATGCCGTGCTACCTGCCGGTGATGCAGTTTGCCAGCAGCAGCGCGCTGCGCCAGACGCTGTACCGTGCCTATGTCACCCGCGCCTCCGACCAGGCCGGCACCGACCTGAGTCAGTTCGACAACACAGACATCATCAACGAGCTGCTGGCACTGCGCCTGGAGGAAGCCAAGCTGTTGGGCTACCCCAATTTCGGCACGCTGTCGGTGGTGCCCAAAATGGCCGACTCGCCTGAGCAGGTGGTCACGTTTTTGCGTGACCTGGCCCGGCGTGCCCGCCCCTTTGCCGAGCAGGACCTGGCCGACCTGCGCAGCTTTGCCAAAGAGCAACTGAACCTGGCCGACCCGCAAGCCTGGGACTGGCCTTTCATCAGCGAAAAGCTCAAGGAAGCGCGTTACGCCTTCAACGAGCAGGAAGTCAAACAGTACTTCCCGCTGCCGCGCGTGCTGGCCGGCCTGTTCAACATTGTGCAAACCCTGTTCGAAGTGTCCATCCGCGAAGACCATGCGCCGGTGTGGCACGAGTCAGTGCGATTTTTCCGCATCGAGCGGGCCAACGCGCAAGGCGCGCCTGAGTTGGTGGGCCAGTTTTACCTGGACCCGCAGGCGCGCAACGGCAAGCGCGGCGGCGCCTGGATGGACGATGTGCGTGCGCGCTGGCTGCGCCCCGACACGCAGCAATTGCAAACCCCGGTGGCGCACCTGGTGTGCAACTTTGCCAGTGGTGTCAACGGCAAACCGGCCCTGTTGACGCACGACGACGTCACCACCCTGTTCCACGAATTCGGCCACGGCCTGCATCACCTGCTGACGCAGGTCAACGAGCGCGACGTCTCAGGTATCAGCGGCGTGGAATGGGACGCGGTGGAACTGCCCAGCCAGTTCATGGAGAACTTCTGCTGGGAATGGGACGTCATCAAAAACATGACGGCCCACGTTGACACCGACGCGCCACTGCCGCGCGCGCTGTTCGACAAGATGCTGGCGGCCAAAAACTTCCAGAGCGGCATGCAAACGCTGCGCCAGATCGAGTTTTCGCTGTTTGACATGTTGCTGCACACCTCACATGATCCGGCCCACGACATCATGCCGCTGATGCAACAGGTGCGCCAGGAAGTGGCCGTGCTGCTGCCCCCCGCTTGGGCGCGCACGGCACACACCTTCAGCCACATATTTGCCGGTGGTTATGCAGCCGGCTATTACAGCTACAAATGGGCCGAGGTGCTCAGCAGCGACGCCTACGCCGCTTTTGAAGAGACCATGGGCGCGGACGGTTTACCAAACATTGAAACTGGGCAAAAATACCGCCAGGCCATTCTGGAAGCTGGCGGCAGTCGCCCTGCCATCGAGTCGTTCAAGGCGTTTCGTGGCCGTGAGCCCACGCTGGATGCCTTGCTTCGCCATCAGGGGATGACGCAAACCGCTTAAGGAGGACAACCGATGCAAACACCTATTCCCGCAAATCACGCGGCGTGTCCCGGCGTACCCGAAGTGCCGCGCTGGCTGTTGGCCGGGCTGTGCGGCATCGTCCTGCTGGGGGCGGCGGGCCAGTTGCAGGCGCAAACGGTCTACCGCATCGTCGGGCC
>JBASJO010000342.1:0-13724 GCA_049655365.1 Rhodoferax sp.
GGTCAGGGCCTTGAAGGCCTTGTCGACCAGCCAGTACTTGCCGAGCTGGATGTCGGCCACGTCGCCTTCTTCCAGGTAAACAATCTGGTCGGTCACGCCAGCCAGGGCCATGGCGTCGCTGGCGAGGTAATGTGCGTCGGTGCCGACGCCCAAAATCAGCGGCGAGCCGGCCCGGGCGCCAATCAGGCGGTGCGGCTCGTCTTTGCAGAAGACCGCAATGGCATAGGCGCCTTGCAGCGATGCCAGTGAGGCCTTGACGGCTTCAAACAGGTCGCCGTCGTAAAGGCTGTCGACCAGATGGGCAATGACCTCGGTGTCGGTCTGGCTCAGAAACACGTAACCCTTGGCCTGCAGGGCGGCGCGCAATTCGTCGTGGTTTTCAATGATGCCGTTGTGCACCAGGGCAATACGCCCGGGGCGGCTGGCGGCGTCCAGGCCGGGCCCGTGGCTGAAGTGTGGGTGCGCGTTGTGCACGGCCGGTGCACCATGGGTGGCCCAGCGGGTGTGGGCGATGCCGGTGGTGCCCTGCAGCCCGGTGGTTTCGATTTGTTCCATCAGCTCCGAGACGCGGGCGGTGCTGCGCGCGCGCGTCAAGCCATTGGCGACCACCGCCACGCCACAGGAGTCATACCCCCGGTATTCGAGCCGGGCCAGGCCCTGCACCAGCACGGGAACGATGTTGTGATTGGCTACGGCGCCGACAATGCCACACATGGGGAACTCCTGAAGTGAAGCTTGTCATGTTAAAAGTCCAGGAGTGAAATAGGTTGTCGATTTGGCTAATTTAATGAACTTAAATTTCTATAATCTTTAAATTAAATTATTTATTTCAAAAAATCATTTATTTTGAAAGATTAATTGTTATTGCTGAGAAAGGGAGCCTGACATGAGCGCATTGCAATTTGAACTTGATGCCATTGACCTGCAACTGCTGGAACGCCTGCAGCTTGACTCGTCGCTGAGCAACCAGGCTTTGGCCGAGCTGGTGCATGTGTCGCCACCCACCTGCCTGCGCCGCGTCAAGCGCCTGCGCGAGGCGGGCCTGATCGAGCGTGAAATTGCGGTGCTCAGTGTCGATGCCCTGACGCCCATCATCGGTCACGGCCTGTGCGCCGTGGTCGAGATCACGCTGGACCGGCAAGACCAGGCCGCGCTGGAAGCGTTCGAGCTGAAAGTGGCGCAGGACGACGCGGTTCAGCAGTGTTACCGCGTGTCACCGGGTCCGGACTTTTGCCTGGTGGTGCACGCGCGTGACATGCCCGACTACCTGGCGCTGACCCAGCGTCTGTTCACGTTCGATGCCAACGTGCGCAACGTCAAGACCTTCTTCAGCATCAAACGCAGCAAGTTCGGCGCAAGGGTGCCGTTGCCTTAACGTCTATTTGCTCGGCCGCTTCCAGTTCGGGATGCTGATCTGGCGCCCGCGCGCCACCGTCAGGGCCAGCGGCGCGGTGTCCTTGGTCACTGTCGAGCCGCCCCCCACGGTGCCACCGGCGCCAATGGTCACGGGCGCAATCAGCACGCAGTTGCTGCCAATGTGGGCGTCGGCTTCAATGATGGTGCGGTGTTTGAAGGCGCCGTCGTAGTTGGCGGTGATGGAGCCGGCCCCATAGTTGACGCGCTCACCCAGCGTGGCGTCGCCCAGGTAGGCCAGGTGGTTGGCCTTGGCGCCCTTGGCCAGGGTGGAGTTCTTGACTTCAACAAAATTGCCGATGTGCACCTCGGCCCCCAATCGGGAACCGGGGCGCAGGCGCGCAAACGGGCCGATCAGGGCACCGGCGCCGACCTCGACCGCGTCCTTGCTGCCCGGTTGGCCGCCCTCGATGTGGGTGAACGGGTGGATCACGGCACCGGCGGCAATGCTGGCGTTTTTGATGACGCAGTTGGCGCCCACGCGTACGCCTTCACCCAGTGAAACCTCGCCCTCAAAGACACAGTTCACGTCGATCGACACGTCCTGGGCGCAGTGCAGCTGGCCGCGCACATCGAGGCGCGCCGGGTCGGCCAGGCGCACGCCTTGCTCCATCAGTTGCAGCGCCAGGCGCTGCTGGCAGGCGCGTTCGAGTTCGGCCAGTTGCACCGGGCTGTTGATGCCGGCCACCTGGACCGCATCGGTGATTTTGTGCGCCACCACCGGCACCCCGTCGGCCACGGCAAAGGCCACGATCTGGGTCAGGTAATACTCGCCCTGGGCATTGTGGTTGTCGAGCCGCGCCAGCCAGCGCTTGAGCTGCAGCGCGGGCACGGCCATGATGCCGCTGTAGACCTCGGTGATGGCGAGTTGCGCGGGCGTGGCGTCTTTTTGCTCGACGATGGCCTGCACGGTGTCGCCGCTGCGCACAATGCGGCCGTACCCCGTGGGGTTGGCAAAATCGATGGTCAGCAAGGCCAGCCGGGCGCCTCTACTTTCGGCGATGAGCTGTTGCAAGGTGTCGGCCTGCGTCAAAGGCACGTCGCCTGACAGCACCACCACCACGCCATCATCCTGCAGTACCGGCACGGTTTGCTGCACCGCGTGGCCGGTGCCCAGTTGCGGCTCCTGGCGCACAAAATTGAGCTCAAACGCGCCGTGCTTGCTGGCTTTGAGTGCCGCTTCCACTTCGTCGGCACCATGGCCGGTGATGACCGTGACCTGGCGCGCCGACAAGGCCGCCGCCGTGTCGACCACATGCTGCACCAAGGCACGCCCGGCCAATTGGTGCAAGACCTTGGGTAGCTTGCTTTTCATGCGCGTGCCCTTGCCGGCGGCCATGATGACGACCTCCACCGGGGGTGTCGTGCTGTTATTTGAATTCCCTGTCATGAGTTGCTCCATAGCGCAATAAGTGGTCCGGTCTGGATTATCGCCACCGGCGCAGCGAAGAGGTCTTGCCCTTTGCCGAGCAGGCGGTGCAGATTGGTGCCAAGTGTTTGTGGCAGCAGATCGGCGTGGCAAACATCGAAGCGGATCAGCCGGCGCGTGCCGCCGGCTTGGACTCGGTAATGAACCGCTGCATCAAGGTGGAACGCGCGCGGCTGGCGGCTGCGTCAAATTGAGCCGGTGCCTGATGGCTGCACTCAATGCACCTTGCGCGGCACGACAGAAAACAAATCCACCATGGGTTGCGCTGGGTTGGCCTTGCCGATCAGGGCGACATAGTGGGCCAGTTCCTCGTCTTGAATGAAGCTGGCAGACGACGCGGCCGAGATCATTTTGTCGGGGTGTTGTGACCTTGCGACGGCAAACCCCTGCACGTAGTCGACACCAATCTCGGTCAGCGTTTGCACTGTGGCAGTGTCCTCAGCCCACTCGGCGATCACTTTCATGCCCAGGTTATTGGCAAGACTGACAATGGCCTCGACGATCGCGATGTTGGCCGGGTGCTGGTTCATGTCAACGATGAAGCTGCCGTCGATCTTCAGCAGATCTGCCTTGAATTCCTTCAAATAGGAAAACGAGGTGTAACCCGCGCCGAAGTCATCAAGCGCCACCTTGGCACCATAACCTCGCACCTTGTTGACAAATCGGCGGGTATTGTCAAGATCGTGCAACGCCACACTCTCAGTGATCTCAAGGCACAACTTGCCGACCAGATGCAGGTTTTGCTCCAGCATGGCGTAGATTTCTTCAAGAAACTCTTCGTCGTTGAGTGAGGCGCCGCTTAAATTCATGCAGATGAATTTGGTGTGTTGCATCTGATCTTCATGGCTATTGAGCCAGTCCAGTGTGGTCGTCAGGACCCAGCGGTCAATCATGCCCATGCGACCGCTCGCCTCACCTGCTGCGATCAGGTGGTCGGTGCGGATGGTTTGGCCCTGCGGGTCGCGCATGCGCAGAAGCACCTCGAAATTGAGTGATTCATGGGGTGCGGTGAGCGACATGATGGGTTGCATTTCGAGGTACAGGCCGTCGGTGGCCGAAGGGGTGGCGAGCAGGGCGATCAATTTCAGTTCAGCCTCATGCTGCGCAAAGGCAGGGGCATCCTTTTCATACACCACCAAGCTGCCCTGCGCGGACTTGGCTTGGCGACAGGCGCGGTCGACCGTTGACATGGCGTCATTGAACTGCATGCCGGGGCTGACCTCGATCAGCCCGATCGAGCAGCGCACGTTGAAGGCGTTGTCGCCGACACGGTAAGTTGTGTTGCCGATGCTGTCGATCAGGCCAGCGCAGAGCGCTGAGGCCATGGCGATGGGGGTGGCGGGAAACACGATAACGAACTCATCACCCCCCACGCGGCCAAACTGAAAGTCGCGTGACAGCATGTCCGAGACCCGCCTACACACTTGCTGCAGCACCTCATTGCCAGCCCCGTGGCCGAACAGGTCGTTGATGAGCTTGAACCGGTCGAGGTCGAGGTAGGCCACGGCCAGTACCTTGCTTTCAGGCAGCCTGGCGATGGCACGCGTCAGCGCCTGCTCGATTCCGCGCCGGTTCAGAATCTTGGTCAGTGAATCGTGGCTGGCGAGAAACTCCAGATCTGCCGAGGCGCGGGACTTTTCGGTGATGTCCTGCAGGGAACCTTCGATCTTGTCGCGCGCCAGGGCTGCCTTGACCAGAAAACGTTTGTTGCCAGCAGCGCCTGGGAGCGCTCGGCCGTTAATTTCCATCTCATCCTGGGTTTTGTTGAACACCATTTGATGCAGCATGGTCCAGGCGCCGCTGGCGAAATACTGTTGCCAGTTTTTCCCCTGATTTTTCAGAACATTGGGGCCCAGCATGTCAAGCAGGGCCGGGTTGGCGCTCAGGAACCGGCCGTGCAGGTCAAGGGTGAACAGTCCGATCGGCATGGCCTCAAACGTGTGCGCCAGCTCGGCCTGCACTTGCAGGTGCTGTTCATGCTCCAGTCGCATATGTTCAGCAATTGCCAGCGCAGTCAACAGGCTCGATGACAGGGCGGCGGTGACGCTGTTGACCGATCCAATCAAGCCCTTGATACCGAGCGCCGCAGCCAGCACCTCGTAGAGACTGGCGACCAGCGTGATGCTGATGGCCATGCCGTACCAAATGGCAACGCGGGATTTTGTTTTCCTGAGAATGCGAATCAGCAGAAAAATCAGCATGCCAATGCCAACGCCAGCGACATACCAGATCATTGGCAAGAACAGGGCATAAGGCAAAGCAATGGACAAAAGAAGCAGGGGGATACAGGTCCATTGCGCCACCCGCACGATGAACCGGTGGCCAACAAGTGACAAGTCTTCCTTGAACAGCGATGTGAAAAGCGTCAGCGTCAGTATGTAGTAGAGGGTCAAGGTGAGCGACCTTGTCTGTACCAGCCATTCTTGCGGCACGGTGTTGCCTAACCATTGCGAGTCCCAACCGGCAGAGAGCGAGGCCATCCGCAAATTCACCACGAGCCAGGCGGAGAACAGGACGTACAGGCCATTTCGGTTGATCAAGGCAGTGATCAGGATGAAGCCGGCCAAAAGCAAAATACCGCCATCCAGAAGGCCCGACTTGCGGTGGAACTCCAGGGCAGAAATTTCAAGATCAGCAGCCTGCCACCTCAAGACCGAAAGCCGGGCTGGACCCGTGGCGCTGCTGCGACATACCACGGCCCGGTCGGTCAACGCAGGATCGACTTCAAGTGCAAACCCCGCTTTTACTGCGGAGATGCTGCCTGCCGTGCCATGGCGGCTGCCGCTGCCAAGCGGACTCAGCGTGCCGGCATCCCAGCACGTCACGTCCATGGCATGCCGCGACGGGAATTCGACCATCAGTGGCGCATTTTCGACATTTTTGGGAACCACGAAAGAAAGCCAGACGGGGGCCTCTGAAAGTCGGGTGTCGTGGAACGGGCTCAAGGGGCGGTTCTGCAACTGCGCCAGCGCTTGCGCGGGTTCCCTGATGCTGGCAGACCCTTGAACTACCTGGATTCGCAATTGTTGTGGGGCAGTGACGGCGTATTGTGATTTCCAGGAAAAAAGTGCCAGCAAAGACAGCAGTCCGATGACAACGGGCAGCGCGTAGGTTGAAAGGGCATACAGCAGCAGATCCAGGCCTTGGTGAAGTTGATCCATCCGCTCGCGGTACAACGAGGATTGTTTGACCATTTGGTTCTTTGCTTTTTTCCAATTTCGACCGTGAGATGATAAGGCCGTCTTCGATTTTTGTGCTTACCTGGAGCAAGAAGAGGGCCGGGTGCTGCCCTGCTGGTCGGGTTCCCGGCCCTGTCCGCTCACATGGGCAGCATGGCGTCACGAAGTGGGAATGTGGACAAGGTCATTGACGGGGCGCAGGGCTGGCGTTGACTGCTTAGGTCAATGTCCGGATGAAAGGTGCTGCACATGAAGCCGAGCAAGGGGTGCTTGACTTGGGTCCAGCGATCTTTGGCGGTGTCGACATTGAATGACATCACCCGGTGCGGCAGGTTGCCAACGTGGTGAATCGGGATGTAGCCCGCCTCCGGAAAGACGTCGTTGAACAACAAGCGGTCATAGGTCCGGTCAACCGGTGCGCGCGCAGTGACGACCATCCATTCCACGTCGGTTTGCAGACAATATTGGTAGTAGGCCTTGAACAGCACGGTGGTCACGAGTCGCCCGCCTTTTTCATTCGTGACGCCCAGGCGGGTCGCCTCTGCCAGGGACCGTGACTTGAGCCACTGCGGCAACTCGATCGACTGTTCCAGGCAAAGCGGCTTGTACTGATTAGTCTGGATACGCATGGTGCCCAGCGGTGAACCGTCAAGCTTGGATTCCGCCAGCAACACCACGACGCCTTTTTCGGCATCATCGGTTTCGGCTGTCTTGAGTGTTTCCGCGAACATGGGCAGATGGCGCGCATAGGCCGCGTGGCGAATTTCCACGGCTTTGTTCAGGTCCACTTCGTTGCGAACCAGTCGGACGGTGAAGGGCAGCAACTCTTCAGTCAGGCCGGCTGTGGCGGGTGCGCCGTAAGGTGAAGGCAGCGTGTTGAAGTGATGGGCTTTGGAGACTTCGGACGTGGCATGGTGAATCATGATGATTTCCTCGCAAAAGTTGAGTTGAACAAGCCTTACGGACCAGGATGGTCCATTCGACGCGTCAAAGTTTACTTAGGCGGCAAGAATATTCATACCCGCGTTTCGAAGCTATTTGTTACAAAGTTGATTGTGTTGTTACAGAAAAGGCCAACAAGCGGCTCCTCATGCATAACACCGCCTGGTCCTTGCTCAGCAGTAGGGCCTGGTGCTTGACGGCCAGGTCGATGAATTTCTGGTCGTCGGCGTCGCGGCAGGTGACGCTGGCCTTGGGCGCGGTGTCGACCAGCGTGGCCTGGCCGTCAAACTGGGCCAGCACATGCTGAGCCGTGATCTGGTAAAAAGCCATGCGCGGCACGATTTTGGGGTAGTACAGGACCCGCGCCAGCTCGTCACGCATGGCTTTGGTGGCAATCCATTCGAGCTGCCATGCGGCCAGCGCCGACTTGAGCGCGCGCGCCGCGGGGTCGTCAAAAACAAAGGCGTCGAGCACGATGTTGGTGTCGAGCACCACCGGTGTCATGCTTTTCCAGCCATTTTTCCCGCCACCATGTCAAAGCGGAACAACCGGCATTCGATGGGGCCGTTCCACATCGGCACACGGCGGGTTTCTTTCAGGCGCATTTTGCTGGGCAGTTTCAGGTCGGGGGTGAGTACCCAGGCGGTCCAGCCCGAATAGTTTTTCTTCCAGTGGCTGGCGAGCTGGTTGAAGAACTCACCGGCGCCCTCGGTTTGCGGCAGTTCACGGGCACCAAAGCGCGGCACATTGGGCTCGTCTTCAAAACCGCCCGCGTCACCCGCAGGGCGTAGTCCGCCTTTGGCCACACCGCCCACGTCAATGCGTTCGCCATAGGGTGGATTCAGCACCATGACGCCGCCGCCGGTGGTGCTGACATCGATGGGGGGCAGGCGCTGCAGGGCATCGCCGCCGCGAAATTCGATCACGTCAGCCACGCCGGCGCGCGCCGCGTTGCGTTGCGCAAAATCGACCATGCGGTGCGCCACGTCGCTGCCAAAGATGATCGGTTTCTGGTCGGGCGACCTGACCACCTCGGCCTCCTGGGCTTCCCGCTTGAGGCTGTCCCAGACCTGCTTTTGGAACGGCACGTACTTCTCGAAGGCAAAACGGCGGCGGCTGCCGGCCGCGATGTTGCAGGCCATCTGGGCCGCTTCGATGACGATGGTGCCGCTGCCGCAGCAGGGGTCGTACAGCGGCTTCAAGTCGTCTTCGCCCTCAAACCAGCCGCTGGCGGCCAGCATCGCGGCGGCCAGGGTTTCCTTCAGCGGCGCGTCGCCCTTGTCCTCGCGCCAGCCACGCTTGAACAGCGGTTCGCCCGAGGTGTCGATGTACAGCGAGCAGCTGTCGGTGGTCAGGTGGGCGTAAATGCGCACGTCGGGCCACTGGGTGTTGACGTCGGGGCGTACGCCATTCGCCACGGCACGAAAGCGGTCGCACACCGCGTCCTTGATCTTGAGCGCAGCAAAGTTCAGCGAGGTCAGCGGGCTGTGCTGCGCGGTGATCTCGACCTTGATGGATTCGCGCGGCGTGAACCAGCGCTCCCAGGCCACTTCAGAGGCAGCACGGTACAGGTCCTGTTCGCCCCGGTATTCGGTGTAACTCAGCAGCACCAGCACGCGCTGGGCCAGCCGGCTGTGCAGGTTCAGCAGCATGGCCTGCGCCAGCGAGGTGCGCACCGCCACGCCACCGCGTTGGTTGGTGACACAGCCCGGCGGCAAGCCGGTGATGCGCAGCACTTCGGGGGCCAGGTAGTCCTCGACGCCGGCGGCGCAGGGGAGAAAGAGTTGGAGCTGGTTCATAAGGATAGGGATTTTCTGAGTGAGGCTGGCGCAATGCGCAGGCCTTCGCGGTATTTGGCCACGGTGCGGCGCGCGCATTCAATGCCTTGCTCTTTCAGCATGTCGGACAACTGGTTGTCGCTCAGCGGTTTTTTCGGGCTTTCGGCGGCGACAAATTGCTTGATCAGGGCGCGCACCGCCGTGCTCGATGCGTTGCCGCCCGAGTCGGTGCCCAGGCCTGAGCCAAAGAAATACTTGAGCTCAAAGGTGCCGAACGGTGTCGCCATGTATTTGGCGGTGGTGACGCGGCTGATGGTGGACTCGTGCAGGCCCAGCTCGTCGGCAATTTCGCGCAGCACCAGCGGCCGCATGGCCAGCTCGCCGTGCACAAAAAAACTTTTCTGGCGTTCCACGATGGCGCTGCTGACGCGCAGGATGGTGTCAAAACGCTGCTGGATGTTCTTGATGAACCAGCGTGCCTCCTGCAGGCGCTGCTGCAGTGCGGCAAAGTTGGCGGCGTCGCTGCCGACAGCCTTGTGGCCTTTGAGCGCGTTGGCATATATGTCGTGAACGCGCAGGCGTGGCATGACCTCGGGGTTGAGGCGCACCAGAAACTTCACCAGCGGGCCTTGCCCGACGGCGGTCACCAACACGTCGGGTACCACAATGTTGCGCTCCACATCGACAAAGCGGCGGCCCGGCTTGGGTTCCAGCCGGCCGATCAGGGCAATGGCGGCGCGCACCTGGGCATCTGTGGCATCGCACAGGGGTATCAGGTGCTTGATGTCGCGCCGCGCCAGCAAGTCCATGGGTTGGGCGCAAATGCGCAAGGCCACCTGCACCGTGTCGGCCTCGAATGCCGGGTTGGCGGTGAGTGCCTGCAACTGCAGGCGCAGGCATTGCGCCAAACCCCGGGCGCCAACACCCGCAGGCTCCAGGCTTTGCAGCAGGCCCAGGGCCACCGTGAAGTGATGCACCAGGTCTTCGACCTGCTCGGCGTCATCACCGGCCAGGCCGCGCGCCAGCTCGGTCAGATCGTCTTCCAGGTAGCCGTCGTCGTTGAGCGACTCGATCAAAAAGTAAAGTGCCGCCCGGTCTTCGGTGCCCAGGCGCAGGGACAGCGCCTGGCGCTGCAAAAAGCTTTGCAAGGTCTCCTGGCTGCGCGCCAGCTCGGTGGCATCCAGCTCGTCGTCACCGCTGAGGTTGTTGCCACGCGCCTTGGCCTCGCCACCCCATTCGCTGTCGTCCGGGCTCAGGCTGACACTGCCATCGCCGTCCCAGCTCGGCGCTTCTTCCATCGTGGTGACGGGTTCTTCGGAGGCTGTCTCGGTACTCACCCGCGATGTGTAATTGTCATCAACACCGGTATAGGCGGCAGACTCTTGCTCGCGGTCATTACGGCTGATGGCGGTATCGGCTTGTGCCAGGCCAAAGGATTCCCGGTCCGCCTCTTCCTCCGAGCGTTCCAGGAACGGGTTTTCGTCGAGCATCTGATCCACCTCGCTGCTCAGCTCCATGGTGGAGAGCTGCAGCAAACGGATGGATTGTTGCAACTGCGGCGTGAGCGCCAGGTGCTGGGAGGTGCGTAAGGACAGGCCCTGTTTCATCACATTCTGAAGTGCTCACCCAGGTAGACCCGGCGCACATCGACGTTGTTGATGATCTCGGCGGGAGTTCCGCTGGCCAGCACGCTGCCGTCGCTGATGATGAAGGCGTGGTCGCAAATACCCAGGGTTTCACGCACATTGTGGTCGGTGATCAGCACGCCGATGCCCCGGCTTTTCAGGAAGGAGATGATGCGCTGGATCTCGATCACGGCAATCGGGTCAATGCCGGCAAAAGGCTCGTCGAGCAAAATGAAACGGGGCTGGGTGGCCAGGGCGCGGGCAATCTCCACCCGCCGGCGCTCGCCACCGGACAGCGCCAGGGCAGACGAGTCGCGCAGATGGTCGACCCGCAAGTCCTGCAGCAGCGCGGTCAGGCGTTTTTCAATCTCGGCCCCGCTAAGGGCCTTGCCTTGTGCATCCAGTTGCAGTTCGAGCACGGCGCGCACGTTGTCGGCCACGTTGAGCTTGCGAAAAATGGAAGCTTCCTGTGGCAAATAGCTCAGGCCCAGGCGTGCGCGCCGGTGAATCGGCATGTGCTCGACCGACTGACCATCAATGGTGATGTCTCCCGCGCTGGCCCGCACCAGCCCGACGATCATGTAGAACGAGGTGGTTTTGCCGGCACCGTTGGGGCCCAGCAAACCCACCACTTCGCCCTTGCGCACGGTCAGCGACACGTCCTTGACGACCTTGCGGCTACCGTAGAATTTTTGCAGGTGGTGCGCCTCCAGGCGACTTTCGGAGGCGGAGGCGTCAGGCAGGGGCGTCGTCATGGCAGGGCGACCCGCTTAGCGCTTGGCATCGTTCAATTCGGGGCTGCTGCGCAGCGGCGTCGACGCTGCGGGCGCCGGCGCAAGTGCCGGCCCCGTCTTGGGTGTCAACATGGCCCGCACCCGGCCTGCTGGCGCACCGGGTTGGCCGGTGCTGGTCTTGGAGCCCGACGCTGGCGCGCCGTCCAGCGTGAAAACATCGGTCAGGTTGTTGTAAACGATGATGCCGCCATTGAAATCGTCGTTGAGTTTGGCACCCTGGTAGCGCCGCAATTGGGCCTGGCCAATGAATTTGACCGTGTCCTGACGGCTGTCGTAATCGATGGTTTCACCTTCACCCTCGATGGTTTCGTCCAGTCCCTCGCGTTTTTGCTTGAAAAATGCACGTTTTCCGGGTTCTGCCGTGACCACCCCGTACTGGTTGCCCTCGGGGTCCTGCCGCACTTCCAGTCGGGCACCGCGGATCAGGATGGTGCCTTTCGTCAAGACCACCTGGCCGGTGAAGATGCTCAGCTGTTTGACCTCGTCGTAACGCAGTGCATCGGCCTCGATGTTCATCGGCTTGTCCCGATCGGCTTTTTCAGCCTGGACCATCCCGGCGGACAGCACCAACACACAAAGTACAAACCAGGAGGGGAGTCGGTTTTTCATACAGGCATGATTCTTGCGTGAAGTTTGCAGGATTGTAGCGGCCAGGGCCGCTTCAAACGGCCTGGCCTGCCAATTCTGTCGGCGGCGTCACGCGACGCAGCCGGACTCAGCCGCCGCGTCGAATCTGGTCGGTCAAATGCTCAACCACCTGCAACACCCTGCCCATGCTCTTGGCCAGTGCGCCGTCGGTGTAATAACGCCCGGCCACGCCCAGCGCAGGCACGCCTTCGACCTGGTAGGCCGTCTGCAACTGGCGCGCGCGCGTGGCCTTGGTGGTGGAAGAAAATGAATTGAACTGCTCGATGAATTTGTTGGCGTCAACGCCTTGTTTGACCACCCAGTCGACGATGGCGGGCGGCTGGCTCAGGTTTTTCTTTTCGACGTGAATGGCGGCAAAAACGCGCGCATGCAGGCGGTCAACCAAATTGAGCGCCTCAAGCGCGTAATACAAGCGCTGTTGGGGCACGAAGTCATCGCGAAAGGCGACCGGAACACGCTTGAAAACAATGTCCGTGGGCAGTTTTTTAACCCACTCGGCCAACACCGGCTCAAACGAATTGCAGTGCGGGCAGTTGTACCAAAAAAATTCAACCAGTTCGATCTGGCCGGCCGGTGCCTCGACCGGGGCTGGCCGACTCAGGACGTTGAAATCTGTGCCGGCGCGCGGGGCATTGGCTTGCGCCTGGGCCTGAGAAATGCCGGGGCTCAGCAGTGCGGCGCTGAAAGCGAGTGATCCGGTCTGGGCGACAAAGCGACGACGTTGCATGCGGATGTTCCTTGTAGCTGTGTTGGGGGCCAGGTCAGAGCGTGCAACGGCGACAAAGTTCAGCGTTGCACGCGCACCAGAGCGGTCTCGATGCCTGCGCCGTCGAGTCGGGCTTTGGCAGCGTCGGCTTCTTCGCGTTTGTCAAATGGGCCCATGCGGACACGGTACACCGTGCGGCCGGATTGCTCACGCTCGGAAATTCTGGTCTCGATGCCGCTCAGGGACAGCTTGGCACGCTGCGCCTGGGCATCTTCGGGTGTGCGGAATGCACCGACCTGAATGAAATAGGTGAAGGGATCGGGCGTGTTGGCCGGGGTTGAGGCTGCGCTGCCCTTGGCGCGGGCCTTGACCAGGTCACCCAAGGGGTCCGCGCTGACCGCCGGCTTGTTCTCGGGCGCGTTGGCGTCAGGTGGGGTCACGGCAATGTCAGCCGGAACCGCTGGCTTGGCCGGATTTTTGCCATACAGTGGCGCATTGGGGTCCCAGTTCTTGTTTTTTTCAAGCTCGTTGGCATCCTGGGTGGCGTTGCTGCTGGCGGCCTTGTTGAAAAATACCATGGGTACCTTGGTCACGTAGACCGCCACAGCCAGCGCCAGGCCGAGGCCGACAAGTAGGCCAAGAATGAATCCCAAAAAAGTGCCGCCGCGTTGTTGTTTCATATGCTGTCTATGCTCGTCGTCGGTGAGTGAATCAAGGGTTACATTTTTTCCGGCGCACTGACACCCAGCATGGCCAGGCCATTGCGCAACACCTGGGCCGTGGCCGCCACCAGCGCCAGCCGGGCCAGTTTGAGGGCTTCGTCGTCGACCAGAATGCGCTCGGCATCGTAGTAGCTGTGGTAGCAGGCGGCCAGTTCGCGCAGGTAAAACGTCACGTCGTGCGGCGCAAACCCCTCGGCTGCGGCGCTCAGCATGTCGGGGTATTTGGCCAGCAGCAGCATCAAGGCCAGGGCCTGCGGGCTTTGCAGTGGCGCCAACTCGGCGTGGCCGAGGCTGGCCACATCACCGCCCCAGCTGGCCAGCACCGAGCAAATGCGGGCATGGGCGTACTGCACGTAATAGACCGGGTTGTCGTTGTTTTTGGCCACCGCCAGGTCAACGTCGAAGGTGTATTCGGTGTCGGGCTTGCGGCTCAGCAGGAAGAATCGCACCGCGTCCTTGCTGGTCCACTCGATCAGGTCGCGCAGCGT
>JBASJO010000343.1:0-1770 GCA_049655365.1 Rhodoferax sp.
GGCCGGGTCGGTCACGGCAAAGCGGCTACTGCCTTTGACCCATTGGCCGTTGATGAGCGCATCGGTTTTGAGCAGGGTGGGGTCTTTGAGCAGGGAAAGGGGTGAAGTGGTCATGGTGTGGGTCTCTTGTAAATGAGAATTTAAAAGCAGCCGGATCAGTGCATCACATCGACTGTACAGCTACCAGGCTGGCGGCCAGGATGGCCAGGCCTTCATCCACAATGGTATCGCTGGCGGTGAGCGGCACCAAAATGCGCACCACGTTGCCGTGGGTGCCGCAGGTCAGCAGGATCAAGCCGCGCTTGGTGGCCTCAGAAGCGAGGGCCTTGGCCATCTCGGCATTGGGCTGGTGCGGGTCACCGTTCTTGCACAGTTCAATCGCCACCATGGCACCCAGGCCGCGCACGTCAGCGATGCACTGGTATTTGCCGGCCATGGTCTTCAGGCTGTTCATCATGTGGGCGCCGAGCTGGCGGCTTCGCGCCATCAGGTTTTCCTTTTCAAACACATCCAGTACGGCCAGGGCGGCCACGCAGGCAATCGGGCTGCCGGCATAAGTGCCGCCCAGACCGCCTGCAGCGGGCGCATCCATGACTTCGGCGCGGCCCACCACGCCAGAAATCGGGTAGCCACCGGCCATGGACTTGGCCATGGTGATCATGTCAGGGGCGACACCGCTTTGCTCGATGGCAAACCAGGTTCCGGTGCGCCCGGCGCCGGTCTGAATTTCGTCGGCAATCAGCAAAATCCCGTGTTGGTCGCAGAGCGCGCGCAGTCGCTGTAAAAAATCAAATGGCGCCACATTGAAGCCGCCTTCGCCCTGCACCGGCTCCACAATGATGGCGGCCACGCGGCTGGCTTCGACATCGTTCTTGAAGATGGATTCAATCGAGGCGATCGAATCGTCCACGCTCACGCCATGCAAGGCGTTGGGAAACTGGGCATGAAATATCTCGCCCGGGAACGGGCCAAAACCGATTTTGTAGGGGGCCACTTTGCCGGTCAGGCCCAGGGTGAGCAGCGTGCGGCCATGGTAGCCACTGGTAAAAGCAATCACTGCGCTGCGCTGGGTATGGGCGCGGGCAATCTTGATGGCGTTTTCCACGGCTTCGGCACCGGTACTTAAAAAAAGCGTCTTCTTGGCAAAATTGCCGGGTGCCAGGGCGTTGCAACGCTCGGCCAGTTCCACGTAGGGCCCATAAGCCAGCACCTGAAAGCAGGTGTGGGTGTACAGGTCAAGCTGTTGTTTGACGGCTGTTGTGATGTCTGGATGACAATGGCCTGTATTGAGCACGGCGATACCGCCGGCAAAGTCAATGTAGCGTTTGCCTTCCACGTCCCAGACTTCGGCGTTGTCACCGCGGGCAATGAACACTTCGTGGCTTTGGCCCACGCCCCTTGGGATGGCTGCTTTGCGGCGCGCCATGAGGGCGGCGTTGGTTGCTTGAGGGTGTGTCATGGTGGTCCTGCGTGGTGTTGAGTGTGCGAGTCCGGACAGCACGACAAAATTTTAGTGTGATCTGTTGTTCCGTCGAGGGACACTTTTGCGTTGGCGCAAGGGGACACTTTTGGCACAGCGATTTTGCACAGGCCCTCCGGTTTGCGCTTTGCTTCATTCAGGCTACACGCGTCGTCTGGGCAAAACTTTGTGATCACCTAAAATTAGCAGCTTTGACACCCCAGGTCTCTTCACCCCATGAATTCAACCGCTGTTCCGGTCACCGTTGCCGACATTCGCAAGAGCTTCCTCGACTTCTTTGCCTCCAAAGG
>JBASJO010000344.1:0-2004 GCA_049655365.1 Rhodoferax sp.
GGCCGAGCCGGCATTCCCTGCCGACATCTGGCAGCGCGAACGCGAAACCATGATCGCTGCCATCAAGGAGGCCAACACCCGCCCGGACACACTGGCCCAGCGCGCCTTCGACCAGGCGGTGTATGGCGCGCACCCGTATGGCCATGACACCACCGAGGCTTCGTTGCAGCGCATCGAGGTGGCGCACATGGCGGCGCTTTACCGCCAGCTGATTCAGCCTTGCCGCGTCAAAGTCATGTTGGTGGGGGCGGTGACGCGGCCGCAGGCCGACGCGCTGGTGACGCAATTGCTGGCCCGGCTCACGGGCCCGGATGCATCGACGTGCCCGGCACTGCCCGCCGTGGCGGAAGTGGCGCCCTTGACGCAGGCCAGCGAACAACGCATTGCGTTTGACTCGGCACAAGCCCACGTCTTGCTGGGCCAGCCGGGCTACAAGCGCAGCGACCCCGATTTTTTTGCCATGCTGGTGGGCAACTACATCCTCGGCGGTGGCGGCTTTGTCTCGCGCCTGACTCACGAGGTGCGGGAAAAGCGCGGCTTGAGCTACAGCGTCTACAGCTACTTTGCGCCCGGCCTGCATGCCGGTGCTTTTGCCATTGGCCTGCAAACCCGCCCCGACCAGGCTGACCAGGCCTTGCAGGTGTCGCGCGAGGTCTTGGCCCGTTTTGTGGCCGAGGGCCCGACCGAGGCCGAACTGCAGGCCGCCAAGGACAACCTGATCGGCGGCTTTGCGTTGCGCCTGGACAGCAACCGCAAGCTGCTCGACAACGTGGCCAACATTGCCTGGAACAAGCTGGCGCTTGACTACCTCGATACCTGGACCCAGCGCGTACAAGGCATCACCGCGGCCGACATCCGCTCGGCGTTCCAGCGCAAGCTGCAGCCCGAGAAGATGGTGACGGTGGTGCTGGGTGGGTCAGCGAGCGCCCGCTAGCGAGGGTTCGGGAAGGGTTTCCACAGGTAAGATGCAGGCATGAAACGCGCTACCCCTGAAACCAAAAGCCGCCCCCCCCGTCCTGCGCGCCCGCGTGCCGTGCAGAGCCATGAAATCCGCATCATTGGCGGTCAGTACAAGCGCACCAAACTGCAGGTGGCTGACAAGCCGGGTCTGCGGCCCACGCCGGACCGGGTGCGTGAAACCCTGTTCAACTGGCTGGGGCAGGACCTGAGTGGTTGGCGCTGCCTGGATGCCTTTGCCGGCACCGGTGCATTGGGCTTCGAGGCGGCCTCACGCGGTGCTGCGCAGGTGCTGCTGGTGGAGCAGGATGCCGCGCTGGTGGCGCAACTCAAGCGGGTGCAAGACCAATTGAAAGCGGAGGTGGTTCAGGTGGTCCGGGGCGATGCGGTGGCGGCGCTGCGTCATGCGCCCGCGGCCAGTCTGGAACTGATCTTTCTCGACCCGCCGTTTGATTCCCCCTTGTTCGAGGCCGCTGTGCAGGCGGCAGCGCCAGCGCTCTCGGTCACCGGTTTTTTGTACCTGGAAGCGCCCAAACGCTGGCCCGAGAGCGAGCTGCAGGGTTTGGGATTGCAGTTGCACCGTCACCTCAAGGCCGGCATGGTGCATGCGCATTTGCTCAGGCGCATCGAAGCCGTGGCGTTGCCTGCGGGCTGATAATGGCCGAACTTCACTGAACCCCACTGATTGCCATGGCCAATGACCTGATCGCTGTTTATCCGGGCACCTTTGACCCGATCACCTTGGGTCATGAGGACGTGGTGCGTCGCGCCGCCCAGTTGTTCAGTCATGTGATCGTGGCGGTGGCGGCCGGGCACCACAAGAAGGCCATGTTTTCCCTGGATGAGCGCATGGCCATGGCGCGTGAAGCGGTCCAGGCTTACCCGGGTGTACGGGTGGAAAGTTTTGACGGTTTGATGCGCGACTTTGTGATGGCACGCGGTGCCAAGGCGATGGTGCGCGGCCTGCGCGCCGTGACCGATTTTGATTACGAATTCCAGCTGGCGGGCATGAACCGCAGCTTGATGCCCGAAGTGGAAACGGTTTTT
>JBASJO010000345.1:0-1736 GCA_049655365.1 Rhodoferax sp.
GTGTGAGCCGAGCCGAGAGCGTGTCAGGCATCTTGTCGCCAAAAGCGGGCACGAGCACGACGTCTGGTTCGGGCACACCACGCGCAGTGACCACGGGCACCGTCAAGCCTTGCGCTGTTCGGATGCGACGCCGCACACCCACCAGCGTGAGCTCTATGCGAGAGGGGGCCTGTGGCAGCGAGCCCGCCATCGCATTGGCCAAGCCCACTGTGTCAGTGAGCGCCGCAAGCCCCAGATCAAACACGCCATCACAAATAAGGAGGTGGAGTTTCATGGCGACAATGATACCAATGTTGTCATTATTGCCACTGGAGATGTTTGTCATGAGGACTTAGACTGCAGTCTCGTCGATCCCTTCATCCACTTTTCCATTTACCCAAAGGAATACAGCATGACCAAGCTCGCCTTGTTTGTTCGCCTCGAAGCTAAACCCGGCCAGGAGGCTGCGCTTGCCGACTTCCTGGCCAGCGCACTGCCGCTCGCCAACGCCGAGTCCGGCACCACTGCCTGGTTCGCATTGAAGTTTGGCCCTTCGACATTCGGTGTGTTCGATGCCTTCGCCGATGAGGCAGGTCGCCAGGCACATCTGAACGGCCAGATCGCCGCGGCCTTGATGGCCAACGCAGCGACCTTGCTCAGTTCTCCGCCCAATATCGAGAAGGTCGAACTGCTTGCAGCCAAACTGCCTGCATGACAACCCGGCCTTGACCCCATCAGGTCACGCTGCAGGATGGGCGTCACACGGCCCTGCGCGGCGCTGCCCCTCGATTGGCCGGTGGGGATCAAGGCATGTGCCCAGGCTGCTCGTGGCGAATGACTCAGCCCGGCGTTCATAGCCGCTAACAAAACCATGGCACCGTCAAACACCTGATCGGCGTTTGACGCTGCATGGGGCGAAACAAGAACAATGAGGTCACCGCAGCACTGTTGCCGCAGGAACTGGGCTTTGACAGCGGCATGACCTGCTGGCGGCGACTGCGCGATTGGCACGCAGCAGGTGTGTGGCACGAGTTTCACCTGACGGAAGCTGCTTGATGCACTGCGCAAGGCAGACAAGCTGGACTTCATCCGATTCAGCATGGTGGGAGCCAGTGTACGCAGCCCCCGGGTGGGCCGTACACCGGCCTCAACCCGGCGGATCGGGTCAAGCTGGGCAGCAAGCGTCACATCATCACGGAAACCTAAGGTATCGCCGTGATACTCTGCGTCACCGGGTCAACAGGCATGACTCGGTGGCCTTCGAGGAACTGGTCGACACCCTGCCGGCAGTGGGCCGTCAGCGCGCAGGCCACGCCGCTGGCCCTGGAAAATGCCTGCGGTCACCGGGTACAGCTTTCTCATCTGGTGAATCCAGTCGCAACTCGCAGTGTGTCCTGCGCGAAGTACGCCGCGGCTTTTTTGCGATGTCGCGCTCCATGCGAAGGCGAGCATTATTTTCACGCAACCGGGCTATCTTTATCCGCTCGGGCGAGACCTGGATGCTCTTGTCCCTACAGCCCGCCCCGACCAATTCTCCCTTGGCTGACACACGTTCCCAGTTGCCCAGGCTCGCTTTAGGAATGCCCAGTACCTTGGCCACCACCACAATCGCATGACCGGAGCGGACATGCCGAACGGCCGCATGATTGAACTCTCTCGTGTACTGCGCACGCACCTGCCGCGCAGACTCCTGGTAGAGTTCCATCAGGCTCTGGAAAATTAATCGCCATCGTAAATGGCCCTCACCGTTCCATGGG
>JBASJO010000346.1:0-4922 GCA_049655365.1 Rhodoferax sp.
CAAAATACCCAGCGTGCCCGACGCCGCCACAATGCCGCAGGCCAGCGGCTTGGAGTAATGGTGTTGCAGCATGATGGGCATGGACAGCATGGCCAGCAGCACCACCGAGGCACCCACGATGCCGGTCGAGGCGGCGAGCAAAATGCCGATCACGATCACGGTCAGGCCCAGCCCGCCACGAATGCCGCCGAACACCTTGACAAAATTTCGCATCATGACGTCGGCCACACCTGAGCGGTCCAGCATCAGGCCCATGTAAACAAACATGGGCAGCGACACCAGCACCCAGTTCGACATGATGGCGTCAAAGCGGTCAACAATGCCGGAGAACTTGACCCAACTGGTCAACAGAAAGGTATCGATACCGAACTGGGTCGTCAAGACGATGGCAATGGCGGAAAACAGAATCGATATACCGGCCAGCAGCCAGGCCACCGGGTAGCCGAGGAACAAGGACACAATGAAGGTGACCATGAGCCCAATGGAAAGTATTTCGTAAAAAGGCATGGACTACTCTCGAGAAATTGTATGGTTTGACAGGCTTGTGCCGATTCGCCGGCTCAGCGTGAACTGGACAGCGCTGCCCAGACACGGGTCAGGCGGCTCATGCCAATCAAGGCCAGCAGGACAAAAGCAGTGACCAGGAATGATTTGATGGCCCAGCGGTACGGCAAGCCACCGGGCGCAGCCGAGACTTCACTGAGTTCCCACGAACTCACCACAAAAGGCACGGCAAACCAGATCACCATCAACGAAAAGGTCAGCAAAAAGCAGCTGATACCCAAAAATTCGATCCACAGACGGGTTTTGCTGGTAAAACCGGAGGACAGCACGTCGATGCGCACGTGTTTTTCCTGCAACTCGGTAAACGCCAGGCCGAGCAAAAATCCCACAGCATAAAGGTGCCACTGGGCTTCTTCGAGCATGATGGAACCAAGGCCGAAAGCATAGCGCAACACGACCTGAAGCACGATGGTCATCACCAGAATAGTCCATAAGGCCGAGGCGAATTCACCGGACCAGCGAATCACCCGGTCAACGGCGCGTGAAAACCCGGTGGTGGGCAGGGCGAGCCCGGACAAGCCCACGACCGCGTCGTCGGCTCCCTGTATATTCGTTTTCATTGATATTTTCCTTGGCAAAAACAAGCCGTTCCAGGCGGCTACTGCTTTCTGGAACGGCTTGGTGTGCGCATGTGTAGCGCCTGGTTCAGCGATTACTTGTAGTCGCGCGGCAGGTAGCCAAGGTGATGCCAGTTTGAGTTTTTGTCCTGGAAAGCGGTCATGCTGTCGTAGACCTTTTTGACCAGGGAGTCCTTGGCCGACTCTTCAGCCATCACCTCCTTGGTCGCCTTGTAGAACGCATCCAGCATGACCTTGTTGAACTGGCGCGCCTTCACGCCCTCTTTTTCAAACTTGGCCAGGGTTTGACCCTGCAGGGCTTCTGCCTTGGCAATGGCCATGGTGACACCGGCGGTGCAAGTGGTTTCGATTTGCGCCTGGGTTTGTGGCTTGAGCTTGTTCCAGGCCGCCATGTTCACATAGAGGAACTGGTTGGTGGCCGGCTGGTGCCAGCCCGGCAGGTAGTAGTTTTTGGCAACCTTGGAGAAACCAAGCTGGTCATCGACCGTGGGCAGTGAAAACTCGGTACCGTCGAGCACACCCTTCTCCAGCGCCTGGAACAGCTCACCACCTGGCAGCATGGTCACAGAGGCGCCCAGCTTCTGGTACACCTTGCCGCCGTAACCGGCAGCACGGAACTTCAGACCCTTGAGGTCATCGGGCTTGTTGATTTCCTTGCGGAACCAGCCGGCTGCCTCGGGGCTGATGGAGCCGCAGAAAATCGGGTAGACATTGTGCGGCTTGAAAGACTCCTTGAGCAAGGCATCGCCACCACCAAAATACATCCAGGCAGCGAACATGGGCGTTTCCATGCCGAACGGAACCGCGCCAAACAAGGCAGAAACCGGCACCTTGCCCAGTTCGTAACCCATCCAGCTGTAGCCAGCTTCAACCTTGCCAGTAGAGACACTGTCGAAAATGGCCAGCGCCGGCACCAGTTTGCCCGGCTCGAACACCTGCAGATTGATCGTGCCGCCAGAAATTTTTTTGAGTTGCTCCGAGACCCAGGGCATGGTGTCGCCAAGCGCCACCAGATTGGAACCGAAGGACATCGGGATGCCCCAGCGTACAGTTTCCTGGGCCATGGCGGGCGCGGACAGTGCCGCGCCAATGGCGAGTGCAAGAAGGGTTTTATGACCAAATAATTTCATGGTTGAAGCTCCTTTTTAAGTGTTTGAACATTTCACCGAGATCAATCCAACGGCCGATCCGGCAGTTGCAATCTACCGAGACTTTGCTGTGCACGGCTACAACCCGGAACTGAGTCTAAGTCATGAGATTTTTCACTCCCTCAGTGAAAACCCTATCGTTGCCATGAAAAAATGGTAGCGCCAGAGTAAAAAAATCACAAGAATCAAATCAGGCAAGCACTGCGTTTTACCCTGCCGCTTGCCGGCACCTATCAAGCCACGAAAACCACCGTGCCGACGCTCCTACCATGCCTGACCACGCGCCACGCTGAGCGCTTGAATTCAGCGCCTAAAATCACGGCTTCTCGCCATAGCACAACGGATAGTGCGCATGCCTCCTAAGCGTGAAATACAGGTTCGATTCCTGTTGGCGGGACCATATTCAAACAGCAGCCTCAAGCCACCGCATCCGCACTCTGGCGCGTCAGCATGGCCAGCGTGTTGGCGATGGTCTTGCGCAGTTCCCGGCGGTCACAAATCAGGTCGACCGCGCCTTTGGTTTGCAGGAACTCGGCACGCTGAAAACCTTCGGGCAGGGTAACGCGCACGGTGGACTCGATCACACGCGGGCCGGCAAAGCCGATCAGGGCCTTGGGCTCGGCAATCACCACATCACCCAAAAAGGCAAAACCTGCACTGACACCGCCCATGGTCGGGTCGGTCAGCACGCTGATATAGGGCAGGCCTTTCTTGGCCAGATGGGTCAGTGAGGCGTTGGTCTTGGCCATCTGCATGAGCGACAGCAGGCCTTCCTGCATGCGCGCGCCACCGGTGGCGGTGAAGCACACAAACGGCACTTTTTGCTCGATGGCGGTATGCACGCCGCGCACAAAGCGCTCTCCCACCACGCTGCCCATGCTGCCACCCATGAATTCAAATTCAAAACAGGCCGCCACCAGGCCAATGCCCAGCACCGAGCCGCCCATGACCACCAGGGCATCGGTCTCGCCGGTGTTTTCCAGCGCTTCTTTCAGGCGCTCGGGGTACTTGCGACTGTCCTTGAACTTGAGTGCGTCGACCGGCAGGACTTCTTGGCCAATTTCATAGCGGCCCTCGTTATCCAAAAAAACATTCAGTCGCGCCCGCGCGCCAATGCGGTGGTGGTGGCTGCAACTGGGACAGACGTTCTGGTTTTGCTCCAGGTCGGTTTTGTACAACACCGTGTCGCAACTGGGGCATTTGATCCACAGGCCCTCGGGCACGCTGCGCCGGTCCTCCGGGTTGGTGTGCTGGATTTTGGGGGGGAGCAGTTTTTCGAGCCAACTCATGGTGTGTCCTTGTTCGTCTTCTTGGAAAGATGGCAAATTATGAATCGAGCGCGGTGCGGATGTCACGCAAGAACGCCTCGGCCGTGGCGGCAACCTGGTCACGTGGCTGCGCGTCAATCAGCTGAATGATACGGCTGCCGATCACCACCGCGTCAGCCACCCGGCTGATGGCGCGGGCGGTGGCGGCGTCGCGAATGCCAAAGCCCACGCCCACGGGCACACTGACGTGTCGACGAATGCGCGGCAGCATGGCCTCGACCGCATCGGTGTCCAGCGCCCCGGAACCGGTAACACCTTTGAGCGACACGTAATAGACGTAACCACTGGCAATGCGCGCCACCTGCTGCATGCGCTCCTCGGTGCTGGTGGGCGCCAGCAAAAAGATCAGGTCCATCTGGTTTGCCTTGAGTTCGGCGGCAAACTCTTCGCTCTCTTCGGGCGGGTAGTCGACGACGAGCACGCCATCGACCCCAGCCGCTGCGGCATCTTGCACAAAGGCACTGGTGCCCGCTTTCGCATCGACACGCCGGTGTTTCTGGCTGTAACGCTCAACCGGGTTGGCGTAGCCCATCAGCACCACCGGCGTGCTGTTGTTGGTCTGGCGAAATTCACGCACCATGGCCAGCACCTGCATCAGACCGATGCCGGCGGCCAGTGCCTTGTCACCCGCTTTTTGAATGACCGGGCCGTCGGCGCTGGGGTCGGAGAACGGTACACCGAGCTCGATGACGTCGGCGCCGCCCGCGACCATGGCGTGCATCAGCTCAGGCGTGACGTCAGGGTACGGAAAACCGGCGGTGACAAATGGAATCAGCGCCTTGCGGCCCTGGGCTTGTAATTGGGCGAACGTGGCAGCAATGCGGCTCATTTGACAACCTTCACAATGGCTTCGTCGGCGGCCAGGCCGCCCTTGACCGATTGGCCCTGACAACTCGGTCGGCAAAAGAAATCGGCGTGGCTGAGGTCGGCCACAGTGCCGATGTCCTTGTCACCCCGACCCGACAGGTTCACCAGGATCGACTGGTCCGGACGCATGGTCTTGGCCAGCTTCATGGCGTGGGCGATAGCGTGGCTGGATTCCAGCGCCGGGATGATGCCTTCGGTGCGGCACAGGTAATGGAAAGCCGCCAGTGCCTCGGTGTCGGTGATGCCGACGTACTGGGCGCGGCCAATGTCGTTCAGGAACGCATGTTCGGGGCCGACACCGGGGTAATCCAGGCCGGCGCTGATGCTGTGGGTTTCGGTCACCTGGCCGTTGTCGTCCTGCAGCACATAGGTGCGGTTGCCGTGCAACACGCCGGGGCTGCCGCGCTGGATGGAAGCCGAGTGGCGGCCAGAGTCCA
>JBASJO010000347.1:0-1714 GCA_049655365.1 Rhodoferax sp.
GCCAGCCCTGCACCGGCCAGCAAAATGACCCCGAATCCGGCTGAAACCAGATGACCGGGGCCGACCTCCTGGTAAAGGCTGCCCTTTCGGTAAAGGATATCGATGAGGGCAAGAATCATCAGATTAAAGACGCAACTGCCCAGCACATCGCCCACGGCAATGTCAGGCGCGTCAGTCACGGTAACCGCGCTCAAACCCGTGACCAACTCGGGCAGTGAGGTCACCGTGGCCAGCAGAATCAAACCCACCCAGTTGCGCGATAAGCCGGTGCGGGCTGCAATGGCATCGCCATAGCGGCTCAGGCGCACGCCGGCAAAACCGATCAGGCCTGCGCACAGCGCAAATTGCAACCAGACCAAGGCAACTGGGTTCATGTTGCAGTCCTCCCGGTTGCCGGGCTTTGACTCTTTCGGCGGCGCCAGGCTTTTTCAAGCTCCACTGCCACGCCCACCAGCGCCGCCGCGCCTAAGCAGATGCCCAGTTCCCCAAGGCTCAGGGGCTCGGTCTTGAAGATGGGGTTCAGCACCGGCACATAAATGGTCGCCATCTGCAGCACGAAAGTGAGCAGCACGGCCCCGAGCAAGGGCTTGTTGCTGCCCAGGCCAAGCTGCCAGAGCGATTCACGCTCGGAGCGGATGGTCATCACATGGGCCATTTGCGACAGCGTCAGCACGGTGAACACCATGGTCTGCCAGTGCGCATGGCCGGTCGCCAGCGCCCAAGCCTGCACACCGAGGCACAGGCCGGCAATCAGCAGGCCAATGCCCAGAATATGCTGCCACATGCCATGGGCAAACAGGCTCTCGGTGTGGGCGCGGGGCGGGCGCTGCATGATGCCGCGTTCAGCCGGTTCTGCTGCCAGTGCCAGGCCAGGCAGGCCGTCGGTGACCAGGTTGACCCACAAAATGTGGATCGGCAACAGCGGGATCGGCAGAAAAACCAGCGGTGCCAGAAACAGTGTCCAGATTTCGCCCGAGTTGCCGGTCATGGCGTAGCGCACAAACTTGCGGATGTTGTCGTAAATGCGCCGACCCTCGCGCACCGCTTTCACGATGCTGGCAAAGTTGTCATCCAGCAGCACCATGCTGGCCGCTTCACGCGCCACGTCAGTGCCGCCTTTGCCCATGGCCACGCCAATGTCGGCACGTTTCAGGGCCGGGGCATCGTTCACGCCGTCGCCGGTCATGGCCACGATCTCGCCCTGCGCCTGCAAGGCCTCCACAATGCGGATCTTTTGCGCCGGGTCTACCCGCGCATAGACCTGCACTTGCGCTACGCGCTGCAGTAATGCGGCGTCGTCCAGCGCGCTCAGGTCCTGGCCGGTCAGAACCTCGGCGTCCTGGTCGGCCACGATGCCCAGGCGTCGGGCGATGGCGCGTGCCGTCGCCGGGTGGTCGCCGGTGATCATCACCGGCATGATGCCCGCGGTGATGCAGTCGCGCACGGCAGCGGCGGCCTCGGCGCGGGGTGGGTCGATCAGTGCAATCAGGCCCAGAAACTGCAAATGCTGCTCGATGCTGTCAGCCAGCAGCGGGTCGGGCAGGGCGGCGTGGTCACGCCGGGCCAGTGCCAGCACGCGCAGACCCCGGGCCGCCAACGCGTCGGCCTGGTCGATCACGGCTTGGGTGTCCAGCGCGAGCGCGCCCTCGGGTGTCCATTGCGACTCGCAGCACAGCAGCACCGATTCGGGGGCGCCTTTGGTGTAGCCGGTAAA
>JBASJO010000348.1:0-1963 GCA_049655365.1 Rhodoferax sp.
GGCCCATCGGTTGCCCAGGCTTTTGATCACCTGTATTACCTGGAGCGCGCGGCCCAGTTGCAGATCCTGGCCATGAGCTGCAACCGGCCACTGCGGATGGTGCCGGATGACATTGCGCATAAAACGGTCAGCCAGTTCGGGCGTGAGCGCGAGCACTGGGCCCGGCTGCATCTGGACGCGCTGCGTCGCAAGCTCGATCGCGAATACCCCGAGTACGCGAGCTGAATGAAAAGAAACTTTGAAAGGAATCGACATGTCTGAAAAAAAACAACTCGGCTTTATCGGTGTCGGCCTGATGGGCCATGGTTTGGCGAAAAATTTGCTCAAACAGGGCCACGCCATGACGCTGCTGGACCATCCGGGCAACCAGCCGATCGATGACTTGATCAGCATGGGGGCGCAAACGGTGGCAACGCCCAAAGCCGTGGCGGCGGCGGCCGATGTGGTCTTCATGTGTGTCACCGGATCGACCCAGGTCGAAGCCTGTGTCTATGGTGCGGACGGGCTGCTGGAAGGTTTGCGGGCCGGGGCTACCGTCGTGGACGGCACGACGGCCGATCCGGTCTCGACGGTCAAGGTGGCGGCGGCGGTGCAAGCGCGCGGCGGGCGCTATATCGATGCCCCGATGACCCGTACCTCGCAGCATGCCGAGGACGGCTGTGTCAATACCATGCTCGGTGGCGATGCCGCAACGATTGCGGAGCTGCGGCCACTGATCGAAGCCTACTCTGAGAACATTTTCATCGGAGGGGGAGTCGGCTCCGGCCACCGCATGAAGTTGCTGCACAACTACATTTCCCTGGGCACCCTGGCCCTGCTGGCGGAAGCCTACACCTGCGCCGGCAAGGCCGGGGTCGACCGCAAGGTACTGACCCAGGTGCTCGCTACCGGCGGCGGCGACAGTGCCGTGCTGAAACGCCTGATGCCCTTTCTCGACAGCGGCGAGCCGGGCAGCATGTTGTTCTCCCTGATCAATGCGGGCAAGGATCTGCGCTACTTCACGCACATGGCAGAAGACCTGCAGGTCGGTGCCTTTGTCGGGGAGGCGGTGCATCAGACCTTTATCACCGCTTCGAATGTGGGGGGAGGCGAAAAAATGATTCCCGAACTGCTCAATATCCTTTGTGGCATGCATGGCGCGCCACTGTGCGGCAAGTAACCAGTTTCTCAACCAAAGACCTCTGATGCAGGAAATTTTTGACCTTCTGATTCGCAACGCCAGCATCGTCGACGGCACGGGCGCACCCCGTTTCGCGGGCGACATCGGTATTCGTGGCGATCGCATCGCGCGCATCGGCGATCTCTCAAAGCTGCTGGGTGCGCTGGAAATCGATCTGGCGGGTCGCATTGCGGCGCCGGGCTTCATCGACGCGCACACCCACGACGACCGATTCATGCTGTCCAACCCCGACATGACGCCGAAGGTCAGTCAGGGCGTGACCACGGTGATCGGCGGCAATTGCGGCGTCTCGCTGGCACCCATGCCGCGCCCGATTCCAGACCCCGTCACGCCGCCGCTGAACCTGCTCGACGGCGAGGGCGAGTGGTTCCGCTTCCCCAGTTTCGCCGCTTACCTGGACGCGCTGCGCAGCGCACCGGCCGCCACCAACTGCGCCATGCTGGTGGGCCACACCACCTTGCGCGTGGCCACCATGGATGACCTGACGCAGCCGGCGACGGCGGCCGAAATTGATGCCATGCGCGAACTGGTCGATGCGGCCATGCGCGCCGGCGCCATTGGTGTGTCCACCGGGCTTTTTTACGAGCCGGCGATTGCCGCGCCCACAGAGGAGATCATCGAGATCTGCCGCCCGCTCAAGGAATTCAACGGCCTGTATTGCACCCACATGCGCAACGAGGCCGAGCGCGTGATCGACTCGCTGGAAGAAAGCTTTCGCATCGGCCGCGAGGTCGGGGTGCCGGTGGTGATCTCGCACCACAAGCTGGTGGGGCAGGCGAACTA
>JBASJO010000349.1:0-5392 GCA_049655365.1 Rhodoferax sp.
GACGCGGCCAGCGGGCGCAGGCTCTAAGCACATGCGCCTGCTGTTGATTGAAGACGATGCCGTGTTGCGGCTGAGCCTGAAGCGTCAGCTCGAAGCCGACGCTTACCGTGTCGACCTGGCTGCCGACGGTGAAGATGGCCTGTTTCAAGCTCGCGAATACCCGCTGGACCTGGCCATTGTCGACCTCGGCTTGCCCAAGCTCAATGGACTCCAGGTGGTGCAAACCCTGCGCGCCGAGGGACGAAGCCTGCCGATTTTGATTCTGACTGCGCGCGGCAGCTGGCAGGACAAAGTGCTCGGGTTGGAGGCCGGCGCTGACGACTATCTGGTGAAACCCTTTGAGTACCCCGAACTGGCGGCGCGCGTCAAGGCGCTGCTGCGGCGCGCCCACAAGGCGACATCGGAAGTGCTGACGCTGGGCGTCCTGAGTGTCGACTTTTCGGCTCAGAGCGCCCGCTTGAATGGCGAGGCGCTCGAGCTGACCCTGTTTGAGTACCGGGTGCTGGAATACCTGGTGCGTGCCCGCGCCAGGGTGGTGAGCAAGCAGGAGCTGTCCGACTACCTGTACCCGCACGACGAAGACCGTGACAGCAATGTGCTGGAGGTCCTGATCGGGCGGCTGCGGCGCAAGCTCGACCCCGACGGGCTGCTCGCACCCATCGAGACGCTGCGCGGTCGGGGTTACCGCTTCGTGCTGCAGTGAGAACACCGCTGTCCATCCGTGCGCGCCTGATCTGGGGTGCTTTTATCGTGCTGTTGGTGTTTTTGGCGGGTGCCGGCTGGGCGGTGCAGCAGGCTTATGTGGACAGCGTGCGCGCCCAGCGCTATGCCCGCTTGCAGACCACCATTTACCTTCTGATGGCCGGGACGGAGCTCAACGCCCAGGGCACGCTGGTCATGCCCGCCACACTGGCCGAGCCCCGCTTGTCGCTGCCGGCGTCCGGTTTGTACGCCAACATTGCCAACCTGAACAAAAACGAAGAATGGCAGTCGTCATCCACACTGGGTCTCAATCCCCCTTTTCAGCGCGCCCAGGCGCCGGCTCTGTGGCAGTTTGACACCGTGACCGCTCCCCAGGCGCAGCACGGCACCACATCCGGGTCAGCGCGCGCCTATCTGGCCGCCAGTTACGCGGTCAAGTGGTCGGTGAATGACCGGGCGGCACCCTTGGTTTTTTCTGTGCTGGAGGACAAGGCTGCCTTTGACCTGGAAGTGCAGGCTTTTGAGCGCACGCTGTGGAGCTGGCTGGGGGGGGCCGGGCTGCTGTTGTTACTCACGCAAACGCTTCTGCTGCGCTGGGCGCTGGCCCCGCTGAGCCGCATGGCCCGGGAAGTGCAGCACATTGAAAATGGCGAGCAAGCGCGGGTCGAGGGAACTTACCCGGCTGAACTGGCCGGTCTGACCCACAATCTCAATGGCCTGATGGATCAGGAAAGAGCGCGGCAGACACGCTACAAGGACGCGCTGGACGACCTGGCGCACAGCCTCAAAACACCGCTGGCGGCGTTGCGCGCCTCACTCGATGAGCCGGCTGAATTGCCCGGTATGGTGGCGCGGCAAGTGGACCGCATGAACGACATCGTGGTGCACCAGTTGGGTCGGGCTGGGGCCAGTGGCGCCGCACGCTTTGCGCCGCAGTTGGTGCTGGCCCCTGTCCTGAACCGGATTCGTGACACGCTGGTCAAGGTCTATGTGGACAAGCCGCTGGTCTTTGCGCTGGACTGTCCGCCCGACTTGAGCTGGCGCATGGATGAGGGCGATGCCTTCGAGATGTTGGGCAATGTGCTCGACAACGCGGCCAAGTGGGCACAGAGCAAGGTCTCGGTGCGCCTGTGGGTGGACGGCAAAAGCTTGCACATTCGGGTTTGTGATGACGGCCCGGGTTTTGCCGACCCTGGTGCCGTACTGGCGCGGCGTGTGCGCCTGGACGAGCGCGTGCCCGGTCACGGCATCGGCCTGGCCGTGGTCAAAGACCTGGTGGCCAGCCATCAGGGCGAATTGAAGGTGTCCCAAGCGGAGCTGGGTGGCGCCCAAATCGACATCGTTTTGCAGTCCGGAGTACCTACGGTTGGCCAAACCTTGCCAACTTGTCCTTGAGCGTCTGCATTTGCAAACCTGCCGCCCGTTCACCTTCCAGGATGGCCTGGTGGCGGTTGTCGAAATCAACCGAGCCCAGCCGGGAAATATCGGGCCGGATCATGATGTCGGCCACCGGCTGCTCATAGCGCCGGATCATTTGGCCCATGATGGCCAGGGTCTGGAGCGCCACATCCATGGTGCTGTTGATGCTGCCATTGGCCGGCTTGTCGGAAATGTCCACGCCAATGACAAAACTGGCGCCCATGTCATGAGCCAGCCTGACGGGTACCGGGCTGGTCAGGCCGCCATCGACGTACTGGCGGCCGCGAATGGTCACGGGTTGAAATGCCAGCGGCACGCTGCTGGACGCTAGCACGGCAATGCCGGCATCACCCGAGCGAAAGACGATGGGCTCCCCCGATTGCAGGTCGGTGGCCACGGCGCCATATTTCTTGGGGAATTTCTCGATGGCGCGGCCGCCGACGGCCGCATTCACGAACTTGGTCAGGGCGTCGCCCTTCATCAAGCCGCGGTTGGGCATGCCCCAGTCAATGAATTGCCATTTGTCGAACGGGATCGCCATTTCCTGCAGTTCGAATCCGGTTTTGCCTGAGGCGTACAGCGCGCCCACCAGCGACCCGGCGCTGGTGCCGATCACGATGTCGGGGACGATGCCCTGTGCTTCCAGTGCCTTGATGACACCAATGTGCGCAAAGCCCTTGGCGGCGCCGCCGCCCAGGGCGAGCGCAATGACCGGTTTGGCCTTTGGCGCGTTCACCGCGGCTTGGGTGGGAGGTGTGGGGGGCGTGCTGCTGCAGCCCGTCATGGCGAGCACCAGGGCCAGCAAAGCGCCCAAGCCTGTCTTCTTGTAGTTCATGAAATGGATCGTACGCTATTGGCAAGCGCTTTCTTTTTTGCCTTGCAATGCAGCGGCGCACTTGCGCAGTGCTGGAGACTCTGACACCTCGGCCAGCGCCAGGAAGCGTGCCGCGTAGACGGGGTCCTTGTGAAAACGCACCATGTCAATCCACAGCCCCATGCCCGCCAACAGCCACTTGAAATTGACTTCTTCCAGCAGCAAGACGCGCTCATCAGCCTCAGGGACTGACGCGTTGGCCTGTGCCGAGTGTTCGGTTTGACCTTGCATGTTGATCATTTTGTGCTGGCTCGAAAACACAAACGGCACCCTGAAGTGCCGTTTGTGTCATTCTTGCCAAATCAGGCGGTGAATCATGCGGACTTGGTGGCCTTCTTGACAACGTCAGTCGCTTGCTTGGTGGCTGCGGTGAAGTTGGCCTGGGCGGCGTCAACTGCTTGCTGGGCCGAAGCTTGAGCTGTTTTGAATGCGTTCTGGCTGGCGTTCATGGCCTGGTTGAAAAAGGCCATGGCGGACTCGGAACCAGCAGGCGCAGCTTTGGTTGCACTTTCCATCAGGGTGGCGAAACCTTTTTGCATGTCGGCCATGTTGGCCTGGGCTGCGCTGGTGAATTCGGCGCTGGCACCCGCAACGATTTTCTGGAATTCCTGAGCATAAGCTGTTGTTTTTTCAGCCAGGGGCTTGGCCAGGGAAGCCTGCAGGGCGGCCAGTGCTTGCGGGTCCTTGGCGCCCAGAACGGCTTGAGCGTGCTCAAACGACTCGCTCATGGCAGCCTTGGAGGTGGCCATGTTCAGGTCGACCAGCTTTTCCACGCCAGACTGTGCCTTGGCGGCCAGCGCTTGGGCGGCTTCCAGGTTGGCTTTGGCGGTGGCGGCGAATTTTTCAGCAGATTGGTTCATTTCAGTTTCCTTGATGGGTTGACCGCATTTGCTTCAGCAACCCGGCAGGATTGTTATGTTGCAGCGCAGCATGGTTGAATTGTAGGGGGAATACGCGTGAATGGTGAAAAATTGTTGCGCTGCAGCAATTATTAGTGACCAGTCACTAATTCCAACCATTCACGGGCAAGAAAAATCACGAAAAGGCTCTGCCTTAGACTCCCTGTCCCATGCGCGTCCAATTGCTTTCAGACCTTCACCTTGAGTTGCACCCCGATTTCATGCCACAAGCTGCGCCCGACGTGGATGTGCTGGTGCTCGCGGGGGACATTGGTTCTTACCAGACCGGGTCGCTGCTCACGGAGGATGATTTTGGCTTGGCGCGGTTTTCACCCCTGCAAGCCGGATCGCCCTGGCCCCGGGTGCTTTTTACGCCGGGAAATCACGAGTTCGATGCGCTGGAGTTTGCCGACACTTACGCCAGATTGCGCCAGATTTGCCAAAACCTCGGGATTGAATGGCTGGAGCGAGAAATGGTCACCATCGGCACTGTTCGCTTTGTCGGAACCACCTTGTGGAGTGATTTTGACGCCTTTGCCAAGGCCGAGAAGACCTTGACCAAACAGCTGCAGCAGCGTGAAAAAGCGTTTCGGGCCGCCAATTACTACCTGTCGAAAAACACCACCTTGAGTCAAGGCCAGCCTATGCTGGCAGACGCTCTACGGGAGATGTCACTGGAATGCCAGGTCTGGCTGCGCGGCGCCTTGCAGACGCCGTTCGACGGCACCACCGTGGTCGTCACGCATTTCGCGCCCACGCTGCACAGTGCCGATCCCAGGTATGGCAAGCAGCCGGGGACTGCCGGATTCTGCAACGCACTGGACGAACTGGTGCCGTTTGCGCACGTCTGGATGCACGGCCATTTGCATTGCCCCAACAATTACACCGTGCGGGGCACACGCGACGGTCACGAGTTTGCCTGTCAGGTGGTGGCCAACCCGATGGGTTACGTGCACAAAGGTGAGCAGGAAAGCTTTGTCGAGGGCTTCGCGGTTGACGTGCCTGGCTAGCCTGCAGGCGCGGGCATGGGCAATGCCTTATTTCAAGGCTTCTTCAAACTCTGCCAACTCCTTGGCAATGGTGGCGTACTTTTTGGACTTGGCCCGGTTGTCGGCCCATTGAAGTATGGCGGCTTCCAGGTCTTCCTTGAAATGGGCGAGCGCCGAGGTCTTGACGGTTTTTGTCACCGTTTTGGAGGTGCTGGACCACAGGTCAATCAGCTCTGACAGGCCATTGTCAAAATCGTCGAAGGTTTCCAGGTGCTTCCATTGGCCGCTTTGATCGAACATTTTTTCTTTCGGTGATGAGATGGGCTTGAGTTTAAGCGGCGATCAATTGACGCAGTTTCAAGTATTTGACAGCCCCGACAAGAGATCAAACCAGGTGCCTACGGCTTTGCCGTGTGCGCGCAATCTTCCCAGGGCAGGACGTCACAGCCACAGTGCGGCACCTCTGCAGCGGGCCCTGTGGTGGGGCCCTTGAACTGATGGACAGGCGC
>JBASJO010000350.1:0-4578 GCA_049655365.1 Rhodoferax sp.
AACTGCAGGGCTTTTATGCCCAGCATGGGTTCAAGGATGTCGGTGTGTTCTATCTGGAAGACGGCATCCCCCACCTGGAAATGCTGCGCGAAGCGTGACGCCCGCCACCCTGTGGCACACTCGCAGCTTTGTATTTTTTTGAGCCAGCCGGGTGCTGGCTTTTTATTGACCCATGCAAAAAATCATCGCGCAAATCGCGCAAGAAATCAGGGTGCAGACCCATCAGGTGGTGGCTGCGGTGGAATTGCTCGATGGCGGCGCCACCGTGCCTTTTATTGCCCGCTACCGCAAGGAAGTGACCGGCGGCCTCGACGACATTCAGCTGCGTGAACTGGAAGCGCGCCTGGCTTACCTGCGCGAGCTGCGTGACCGCCTGCAAACGGTCATCAAGGCGATTGACGAACAGGGCAAGCTGACGCCTGCGCTGCTGGCGGCGCTGCACGCTGCAAGCACCAAACAGGAACTCGAAGACCTGTACCTGCCGTTCAAGCTCAAGCGCCGCACCAAGGGCCAGCTGGCCCGTGAAGCCGGGCTGGAGCCGCTGGCCGACGCCCTGTTTGTCAACCCGGCCCTGGTGCCGGCTGATGAAGCGCTGGCCTATGTGATCCCGATGCGCCCGGTGGTCGAAGGCGAAGACAAACAGCCCGATTTTTCAACCGTTCCCGCGGTGCTGGACGGTGTGCGTGACCTGCTGAGCGAACGCTGGGCCGAGACCCCGGCGCTGGTGCAGGACCTGCGCGAGTGGCTCTGGGCCGAGGGCCTGCTGCAAAGCAAACTGATGGCCGGCAAGGACGAAAACCATGCCGATGTGGCCAAGTTCCGCGACTACTTTGACTATGACGAGCCTATCAGCCGCGTGCCCTCGCACCGCGCGCTGGCGGTGTTTCGCGGGCGCAGCCTCGACATCCTGGAGGCCAAACTCGTGCTGCAAGAGCCCGAGCCAGCCGCGACCGCTGCGGTGCCCAAAACCCGGGCAGCGCCTGCCGTGTCGCTGGCCGAGGGGCGCATTGCCCTCAAACTGGGCTGGAGCCACCAGGACCGCCCGGCGGACGATCTGATCCGTAAATGCGTGGCCTGGGCCTGGCGCGTCAAGCTGAGCCTGTCGACCGAGCGCGACCTGTTTGCGCGCTTGCGCGAGGAAGCCGAGCGCGTGGCCATCAAGGTCTTTGCCGACAACCTGCGCGACGTGCTGCTGGCCGCGCCCGCCGGGCCGCGCGTGGTGCTGGGCCTGGACCCCGGCATTCGCACCGGGGTCAAGGTGGCGGTGGTCGATGCCACCGGCAAGCTGGTCGACACCAGCACCGTGTACCCGCATGAGCCGCGCAAGGATTGGGACGGCTCACTGCACATTCTGGCCAAGCTCTGCGAAAAACACGGTGTCAACCTGATCGCCATTGGCAACGGCACCGCCAGCCGCGAGACCGACAAATTAGCCGCCGACCTGATCAAACTGATGGCCAAGTCCTCCGAGCGGTTGATGGAAAAAGTGGTGGTCAGCGAAGCCGGGGCCTCGGTTTACTCCGCCAGCGAATTTGCCTCCCAGGAAATGCCCGACGTCGATGTCAGCCTGCGTGGTGCCGCCAGCATTGCCCGACGCCTGCAGGACCCGCTGGCCGAACTTGTCAAGATCGACCCCAAGAGCATCGGCGTGGGCCAGTACCAGCATGACGTCAACCAGGGCGACCTCGCCAAGACGCTCGACGCGGTGGTGGAAGACTGCGTCAATTCGGTCGGAGTTGACCTCAACATGGCCAGCGTGCCGCTGCTCAGCCGGGTGTCGGGCCTGAGTGCCAGCGTGGCCAAGGCGGTGGTGCGTTGGCGTGAGGCCCACGGTGCTTTTGCCAGCCGCCAGGAGTTGCTCAAGGTCACTGGCCTGGGTGCCAAGACCTTCGAGCAAAGTGCCGGCTTCTTGCGCATTCGCGGCGGGGCCAACCCGCTCGACATGACTGGCGTGCACCCCGAAACCTACCCGGTGGTGGAGCAGATCATTGCCACAACAGGCAAGCCCGTGGCCGAGCTGATGGGCCGCGCCGACATGCTCAAAACCCTGCGTCCGGAACTTTTTGTCAATGAACAATTTGGTGTCATCACCGTCAAGGACATTCTGGGCGAGCTGGAAAAACCCGGCCGTGACCCACGCCCGGATTTCAAGGTGGCGCGCTTCAACGACGGTGTGGAAGACATTCGTGACCTGAAAGAGGGCATGGTGCTGGAGGGCACGGTGAGCAACGTGGCTGCTTTTGGTGCCTTCATTGACCTGGGTGTGCACCAGGACGGGCTGGTGCATGTGAGCCAGCTCAGCCACAAGTTTGTCACCGATGCCCGCGAGGTCGTCAAGACCGGCGACATCGTCAGGGTGCAGGTGGTCGAGGTGGACGTGGCGCGCAAGCGCATTGCGCTGACCATGAAGCTGGGCGCCGCCCCGGCACGCAGCGGCGGTGCCGGCGACAACCGTTTTCAGGGCGCCAGGCCGCAGCAGCGCGCGCATGCGCCACAATCCACCGCTATGTCTTCTGCATTTGCCAAACTCAAAAATCTGGGGTCTTAGCCGTCATGCAACTGGCTGACCTGCTGGACCATCCACAGCCGCTGCCCAGCAGCCCGCGGTTGCTGGCCTTGTTGTTGACCGAACTCAAGCAGCAGCAGCCCGACTTGCGCCGCATTGACCAGTTCATCAAGGCTGATCCGGTGCTGAGTTTGCGCGTGCTGCAGGCGGCCAATCAGCCTTCCTTCGGCCTTTCTGGCCAGGTGAGCAGCGTCTCCGAGGCGCTGGCGCTGCTGCATCTGGACCAGGTGCACGACATGGTCAACCAGATCATTGGGCAGGTCTCGTTCAAAGTGGGCGCTGGTTTGCCTCTGTCCCAGTTCTGGGCTTACAGCCAGGACTGCGCACGGGTGGCGCGCGCCCTGGCGGGTTTGTTGCAGTACAAGCAGCAGGCAGCTTATGTGGCCGGGCTGATCCACGCGCTGGGTGAACTGACCATGCGCGCGGCTTCCCCGCAGTTGGCTGAACTCGACGAAAGCTGTCCGGCACTTGACCTCAGACGCGCCATAACCGAGCGCGAGGCCTTTGGTTTTTGCTACCTGGATGTGAGTGCGGCGCTGGCCGGGCAGGCGCAATTGCCCCAAATGGTGTGTGACGCGCTGGCCTATGCCGACGCCCCGTTTGACAACGAGGCTTGTGAGCCGCTGGCGGGGGTCTTGCACCTGGCCCAGTGGCGCGCCCGTGCCAACCAGCTGGGCTTGCAGAAGAACGCCTTGACGGTCACTTTTCCGTCGATGGTGGCTGAAATGCTGGGGCTCGACATCGACATGGTGTTGCAACAAGACCCCATCGACTGGTCGCGCCAGCCAAGCGGACGCATGCCCTTGACCGTCCCAAGCTGATCGCCTGTGATGCGGGCATACGACACCAGTGCCAGCCCGCATTTGCCTGCCTCTGGCAACCGATTCGTTACGTCCCAAGGCCTGATTCCCGCACTGCTGGGCTTGTTGCTGGGCAATGCCATGCAACTGCAGCAGGCGGTGTTGTTGCCAACGGACGACTATTTGTTGGGGCTGCTGCTCGGCGGCTTGCTGCTCACGGTGAGTCTGTGGCTGCGCTGGCCAGCCTGGCGCTGGGGACTGATCGGGTTGGCGTTTGCCGTGCTGGCTTTTTCCAGCACGGGCTGGCGCGCCCAGCTGTTCGGCAGCCAGGCGCTCAAGCCCGCACTGGAAGGACGTGACATTGCCGTGACCGGGGTGGTGGCGGCCATGCCGCAGAACTTCGATGGCGGGGTGCGCTTTCGCCTCGACCTGGAACGCGCCAGCCTCGACGGCCAGGCGCTGCGCTTGCCCCCGAGGCTGGAACTGGGCTGGTATGCCGGCGTCTATGCCCGCGGTGAAGGTGCCGGCGAATTGCCGGGTGAATTGCAGCGCCAGCCCGCACCGCTGCAGGCCGGCGAGCGCTGGCAGATGACGGTGCGCCTGAAGGCCCCGCATGGTGGTATCAATCCGCATGGTTTTGATTACGAATTGTGGCAGTGGGAGCAGGGTGTGCAGGCCACCGGTTATGTGCGCGCAAGTCCGCGCGATCCCGCGCCCGTGCGACTGGCGCAGACCTGGCAGCACCCGGTGCAATGGGCGCGTGGCCAGGTACGCGACCAGATATTTTTGCGTCTCGCCGATTCGGAGGCTAGCGGGCTGATTGCGGCACTGGTGGTGGGCGACCAGGCGGCCATTGAGCGCAGTGATTGGGATGTTTTCCGGGCTACCGGGGTGGCCCATCTGATGAGCATTTCAGGCTTGCACATCACCATGTTCGCCTGGGCCGTGGCGCTGGCGCTGGGTTGGTCGTGGCGCCGCTCGGCTTGGCTCTGCCTGCGCTTGCCGGCACCCACCGTCGCCTTGGTCGGTGGCATGGCGTTGGCCACCGCTTATGCTTTGTTCAGCGGCTGGGGTGTGCCCGCGCAGCGCACCGTGCTGATGCTGGCCACGGTGGGTGCCTTGCGCCTGCTGGGCGTGCGCTGGCCCTGGCCACAGGTCTGGCTGCTGGCCTGCGCGGTGGTGGTGGCGGTGGACCCGTGGGCACTGCTGCAA
>JBASJO010000351.1:0-1828 GCA_049655365.1 Rhodoferax sp.
GTAGTGGCTGACTTCGCGAAAACCAACGACAAGTTGGTGATTCGCGCGGGTGCATACGGCGGCAAGGCTTTGGACGTGAACGGCGTGAAGCAATTGGCAAGCATTCCTTCCAAGGAAGTGTTGCTGGCACAGTTGCTGGGCTTGATGCAGTCTCCCATTTCGCGCATTGCGCGTGTCATGGCGGCTTTGGCAGAGCAAAAGGGCGGCGGCGCAGAAGCTCCCGCAGAGGCCGTTGCAGCGTAACGCTTGCAATGCACAGAAATTAATCAATTGTTAGGATACAAAATGGCATTCGATAAAGACGCATTTTTGACCGCGCTCGACAGCATGACGGTCATGGAACTCAACGACCTGGTGAAAGCCATCGAAGAGAAGTTTGGTGTGAGCGCTGCAGCCATGTCTGCACCCGCTGCTGGCGGTGGCGCTGCTGCTGCTGTGGCCGAAGAGAAGACCGAATTCAATGTGGTTCTGCTTGACGCAGGCGCACAAAAAGTGTCGGTCATCAAGGCCGTGCGCGAAATCACCGGTCTGGGCCTCAAGGAAGCCAAGGACATGGTTGACGGTGCTCCGAAGAACGTCAAGGAAGGCGTTTCCAAGGCTGATGCCGATGCCGCTCTGAAGAAGCTGCTGGACGCTGGTGCCAAGGCCGAACTCAAATAATTGAGTTTTCCCTGAGGCTGGAGTGCTGTCAAAGGCCTCCAGCCTTTGGTGTTTTTGCAGAACACACTGGCAAGTGGGTAAAACGCCCTTTTTTCAGTGTCTTCTAACCCCGACAGCAGAAGATACCTTGGTTCGGGTTGCATGCAAGGTGCAACCGTCCGCCATTGATTGGTAGTGGCCAATCACCAAGCGTTAACGTCGTTCAGGACCACCCCAGTCCTCATTTGCCCGGAGATTTCATGGCTTATTCATACACCGAACGCAAACGGATACGTAAAAATTTTGGCAGCCGCGACAGCGTGCTGGAGATTCCTTACCTGCTGCAAATGCAGAAAGATGCCTACACCGCCTTCTTGCAGGCCGAAGTACCGCAGAAAAAACGTACCGACGAAGGCCTGCAGGCCGCCTTCAATGCCGCGTTCCCGATCGTGTCCCACAATGGTTTTGTCGAGATGAAGTACCTCGACTACAACCTGGCCAAACCGGCGTTCGATGTGCGTGAATGCCAGACCCGTGGCCTGACTTATTCGTCGGCCGTGCGCGCCCGTGTGCAACTGATCATTTATGACCGTGAGTCCTCCACCTCGCAAAACAAGGTGGTCAAGGAAGTCAAGGAGCAGGAAGTCTACATGGGCGAAGTGCCCCTGATGACCGAAAAAGGCTCGTTCGTCATCAACGGCACCGAGCGGGTCATCGTGTCGCAGCTGCACCGTTCGCCCGGCGTCTTTTTCGAACACGACAAGGGCAAGACCCACAGCTCGGGCAAGCTGCTGTTTTCGGCACGCATCATCCCCTACCGTGGCTCCTGGCTCGACTTTGAGTTTGACCCCAAGGACATCCTCTATTTCCGCGTCGACCGTCGCCGCAAGATGCCGGTCACGATTCTGCTCAAGGCCATCGGCCTGAACAACGAGTCGATCCTGGCCAACTTCTTTGTCAATGACAATTTCCGTCTGATGGACAGCGGTGCCCAGATGGAATTCGTGGCCGAGCGCCTGCGCGGTGAAGTGGCCCGCTTTGACATCACCGACAAGAGCGGCAAGGTCATCGTGGCCAAGGAAAAACGCGTCACCGTGCGCCACACCCGCGAGCTCGAGCAGTCGGAAACCACCCATATTTCGGTGCCGGAAGACTTCCTGATTGGCCGCATCGTGGCCCGCAACGTGGT
>JBASJO010000352.1:0-10856 GCA_049655365.1 Rhodoferax sp.
TGCAACTGGCGTTCGACCACGATCTGTGTGGCAATACCGGCGTGGTCGGTACCCGGAATCCAGGCGGTGTTGAAGCCCTTCATTCGGTGGTAACGCGTCAGGCTGTCCATGATGGTCTGGTTGAAGGCATGCCCCATGTGCAGCGTGCCGGTGACATTGGGCGGCGGCAGCTGGATACTGAAGTTATCGCCGCGCGCCGCAGCCTCCGCGCTGGGCTGGCCGGTCCCCTGAGCGCCGGCGATGCCGTAACCGCGCTTTTCCCACTCGGGCCCCCAATGCGCTTCCAGCGCGGCGGGTTCAAACGATTTGGACAGGCTGCTGAGGCCGGGTTGCTGGATGGAGTCGGTCATGGGAGAGGTCAATCAATGACGAACGGCGCCCAACAGGCGCCGCTCAAGGTAAAAAGAGGGGCTGGTCGGGATTTTACCGAGCCGGCCTCAGGCCACTCGAGTTCAGGCCATGGCCGCCTCTGCCGGGGTGGCTGCCGCTGACGTTGCCACCGCGGGCATGCGCATCAGGTGATCGAACGCGCCCAGGGCCGCCTTGGCGCCGTCGCCGGTGGCAATGATGATCTGCTTGAACGGCACGGTGGTGGCGTCGCCGGCGGCAAACACACCCGGCAGCGAGGTCTGGCCGCGCGCATCGACCACGATTTCGCCATGGCGTGACAGCTCCAGCGTGCCCTTGAGCCATTCGGTGTTGGGCACCAGGCCAATTTGCACAAACACACCTTCAAGCTCGATGTGGCTGCTGGCCTCCGTGGCCCGGTCCTTGTAGGTCAGGCCGTTCACTTTTTGCCCGTCACCGGTGATCTCGGTGGTTTGGGCGTTGGTGTGGATCGCCACATTGGGCAGGCTCTTGAGCTTGTTGACCAGCACCGCATCGGCACGCAACTTGGTGTCGAACTCGATCAGGGTGACATGGGCCACGACGCCGGCCAGGTCGATGGCCGCCTCGACGCCCGAGTTGCCACCGCCGATCACCGCCACGCGCTTGCCCTTGAACAGCGGACCGTCGCAGTGCGGGCAATAGGCCACGCCCTTGTTCTTGTACTGCGCTTCACCGGGCACATTGACATTGCGCCAGCGCGCGCCGGTGCTCAGGATCACGGTTTTGCTCTTGAGGCTGGCACCGTTGGCGAGCTGGATTTCGACCAGGCCGTTGGGCTCGGCCGCCGGCATCAGCTTGTCGGCGCGCTGCAGGTTCATGATGTTGACGTCGTAAGCCTTGACGTGGGCTTCAAGGGCAGCAGCAAACTTGGGGCCGTCGGTTTCCAGCACCGAGACGTAGTTTTCAATCGCCAGCGTGTCATTGACCTGGCCACCAAAACGCTCGGCCACGATGCCGGTTCGGATGCCTTTGCGCGCCGCATACACAGCGGCTGCAGCACCGGCCGGGCCACCGCCCACAATCAGCACGTCATAAGGTGCCTGGGCGCTCAGTTTGGCCGCGTCGCGGGCAGCAGCGCCACTGTCGAGCTTGGCCACCACTTCTTCCAGCAACATGCGGCCCGAGCCAAACACCTGGCCGTTCAGGAACACCATCGGCACCGCCATCACCTGGCGCTCATTGACTTCAGCCTGAAAGGCGCCGCCTTCAATGACCACGGTCTTGACCTTGGGGTTGAGCACGGCCATCAGCGCCAGCGCCTGCACCACGTCGGGGCAGTTGTGGCAGCTCAGCGACATGTAAACCTCAAAATTGAAGTCACCGTCGAGCGCCTGGATCTGGTCGATCAGCTCCTGCTCGACCTTGGGCGGATGACCGCCGGTCCACAGCAGCGCCAGCACCAGCGAAGTGAATTCGTGACCCAGTGGCAAGCCGGCAAAACGCAGGCTGTTGTCGCTACCGATGCGTTGCAGGCTGAACGACGGCTTGCGCGCGTTATTGCCATCGGTTTTGAGCGTGATCTTGTCGCTGCGCAGACCCTGAATGGTTTGCAGCAAACTCAGCGTGTCGCGGGAGTTCTCGGAATCGTCTACGGAGGCGATGATCTCGAAAGGTTGTTGCACGCGCGCCAGGTAGGCGCCGAGTTGTGTCTTGAGGGCTTCGTCCAACATGTCTTTCGTTCTTTCGTAATTAAGCGACTTTGAGAACCGGCCTCAGCCAAATGAATGGGCGACTGAGGCCAGAAATGCGCTGGCGAACCTTGTGAGTTCGCCAGCGGGGGGGTGCTCTGCAGCACTCTGTAGGGCCGACTTCAGTCGGCCTGGCGGACTGAAGTCCGCCCTACAAGTTAAATCTTGCCAACCAGGTCGATCGACGGGGCAATGGTCTTGGCGCCTTCGTTCCACTTGGCGGGGCAGACTTCACCCGGGTGCGCGGCAGTGTACTGGGCAGCTTTCAACTTGCGCAGGGTTTCCTTGACGTCACGGGCGATTTCATTGGAGTGGATCTCCAAGGTCTTGATGATGCCGTCAGGGTTGACGACAAAAGTACCACGATAAGCCAGGCCGTCAGCGTCGATGTGCACGTCGAAACCGCGGGTCAGGGTGTGGGTGGGGTCACCCACCAGCGGGAACTTGGCCTTGCCCACAGCGGGGGAGGTCTCGTGCCAGACTTTGTGCGAGAAGTGGGTGTCGGTGGTCACGATGTAGACCTCTGCGCCCATTTTCTGGAATTCAGCATAATTGTCGGCTGCGTCCTCGACTTCGGTGGGGCAGTTGAAAGTGAAAGCCGCCGGCATGAAAATCACAACCGACCATTTGCCCTTCATGCTTTCGTTGCTGACTTCAACGAACTTGCCGTTGTGAAAAGCTTGGGCTTTGAATTCGGGGACTTGCGTATTGATCAAGGACATGAGGGACTCCAGTTTGTGTTGAAAAAATGGTCGCTGCGAGATGTGTTTCGCAGCGATGGGATAAATCATAGCGCGCTGCTATCGCATTCGTGATGCATTGTTTATAAGCTATCGATAGTCAAACTGTATGAGGCGGGCAGCGCGGTAGGCCACGCCAAGCTGCGTATCATCCAGAACTTCTTGCGAACATTTTTTTGCGCCAAGCCTTGTCAACCATGCTGTTTTTACTCTCACCCGCCAAATCGCTCGACTTCGATCCGCCCGCCGCTGGCGTGCCACACAGCCAGCCGCTGTTTGTGCCGCAGGCCCGTGCCTTGATTGACATCCTGCAACAAAAATCACCACAGGAGATTGCCAGCCTGATGAGCCTGAGTGACAGCCTGGCGGGCCTGAACGTGGCGCGCTACCAGGCCTGGTCACCGAAATTCACCGCCAGAAACGCCAAGCAGGCGGTGCTGGCCTTCAATGGTGATGTCTACGACGGCCTCGACGCCAAGACCCTGACCCCTGACGATCTGGCTTGGGCGCAGGATCATGTGTGCATTTTGAGTGGCCTGTACGGCGTGCTGCGGCCACTGGACTACATGCAGCCCTACCGGCTGGAAATGAGCACCCGGCTGGCCAACCCGCACGGCCGGGACCTGTACCAGTTCTGGGGCACACAAATTGCCGATTACCTCAACACTCGCTTGGCCGTCGACACCAGCCCGGTCATCATCAACCTGGCCAGTCAGGAGTACTTCAAGGCGGTGGACCAGAAGGCACTCAAGGCCAGGGTCGTGGACTGTGTCTTTGAAGATTTCAAGGACGGCAAGTACAAAATCATCAGCTTTCATGCCAAGCGGGCACGGGGTCTGATGGCACGTTTTGCGGCCACCCAGCGTTTGAGCTTGCCAGAACAGCTCAAGGGTTTTGATCTCGATGGTTACGCCTTTGACAGCAGCGTGTCCCAGCCCGAGCGGCTGGTGTTTCGCCGTCGGCAGGAGGCCTCGTGAACACAGCGCAACAATCCCTGCTGGGTCAGGCCACCGAATACCTGGATCAATACGATGCCTCGCTGCTGTTTCCGATCGCCCGTGCACCGCAGCGTGCCGAACTGGGCCTGGTCGCACGTTTGCCTTTCCTGGGCGCCGACCTGTGGACCGCGTTCGAACTGAGCTGGCTCAATGCGCGCGGCAAGCCGCAGGTGGCGCTGGCGCACATCACGGTGCCCTGCGAGTCGGTCAACCTCATCGAAAGCAAATCGCTCAAGCTTTACCTGGGCAGTTTCAACAACACCCGCTTCGTCGACGCCGCCGAAGTCCTGGCCCGACTACGCGCCGACCTGACCGAGGCCGCCTGGCGCGGCGGCGTGGTGCAGAGCAGCGTAGGGGTGAAACTGGTGCCGGCCGAGTTGTTTGACCGTGAACCCATCGAAGAGCTCAAGGGCCTAAGCCTGGACCGGCTGGACCTGGACTGTGACCGCTACACGCCCGCGCCGGAACTGCTCAGCGCAGCCTGCGATGAGGCCCCGGTGTCGGAGGTGCTGACCAGCAACCTGCTGCGCAGCAACTGCCCGGTCACCGGCCAGCCTGACTGGGGCAGCGTGCAGATCAGCTACTTCGGTCCGCAGATCGACCAGGCCGGACTGTTGCGCTACATCATCAGCTTTCGCAAGCACCAGGGCTTTCATGAGCATTGCGTGGAGCGCATGTTCATGGACATACAGGCCCGTTGCCAACCGCACAAGCTGGCCGTGTATGCCCGCTACACGCGCCGCGGCGGGCTTGACATCAACCCGTTTCGCACCAGTTACCCGCAAGCCCTGCCGGCCAATCGCCGCAATGCACGGCAGTAGTCAAGGCCCGGATCCGATGACACTTTTGAGCCACAACCCCCGCCAGCAAACTGGGACGACACCTGTACCTTTTTGACAAAATAGCGCCATGACAAGCATTTCAAAAAATACCGACCCGAACACGGTTGAGGGTTTGCTGGGGCGACTCGAACAGCTCAACGACATCGGCGTGGCGCTTTCCCGGGAGCGCGACATCACGAGCCTGCTCGAGTACATCCTGCTGGCGGCCAAGGGCATCACCCGGGCCGACGGCGGCACCATCTACAGCAAGGTCGTGGGCGCGAACAGCCTGCGTTTCGAGATCCTGCGCACCGATTCGCTCAACATTGCCATGGGTGGCAGCGCCAGCCAGCCAATCAACTTCCCGGACCTGCCCCTGGTCAACGCCAGCGGCGAAGCCAATGACTCGCTGGTGGCGGCCTATGCCGCGATCCACCGCGTCACCGTCAACATTGAAGACGCCTACAGCGAACCGAACTTCGACTTTTCAGGCACGCGCAAGTTTGACCAGAACACCGGCTACCGCTCGCAGTCCTTTTTGACCGTGCCCATGTGCAACCAGGATGGCGACGTGATTGGCGTGCTGCAATTGCTCAACGCCCAGAAGCCCGACAGCACCGAGGTCACCACGTTTTCCAAGGCCGACCAGCAGCTGGTCGAGTCACTGGCATCCCAGGCTGCCATCGCGCTGAGCAACCGGCTGCTGATGAAGCAGCTGGAGGACTTGTTCGAGTCCTTCATTGGCCTGATCAACATGGCCATTGACGAAAAATCACCCTACACCGGGGGCCACTGCCAGCGCGTGCCGGCCCTGACCATGATGCTGGCCGATGCCGTGTCACAACACCGCGAAGGCCCGCTGGCTGATTTTTCCATGACCGAAATGGACCGCTACGAGCTCAAGATTGCCGGCCTCCTGCACGATTGCGGCAAGATCACCACGCCGGTCCACGTGGTCGACAAGGGCACCAAGCTGCAGACTTTGTTTGACCGCATTGCGCTGGTGGACACCCGTTTCGAAGTGCTCAAGCGCGACGCCGAAATCGAAGCGCTGCGCCGCCAACTGGCGTTGCGCCCGTGTGTGGATGAAGCCGCCGAGCGTGCGAGCATGGTCGACCTGTACAACCAACTCGGCACGCTGGACGATGAACGCAGCTTTTTGCGCACCGCCAACTCGGGTGGCGAGTTCATGAGTGATGCCGCCGTGGCACGTGTGCGCCATATTGGCAGCCATTACCAGTGGCGCAACCCGGACGGCCAGCAAACCAACTTTTTGTCTGCTGATGAAGTCGACAACCTGAGCATCCGCAAAGGCACGCTGACGCTGACCGAGCGCGACACCATCAATCACCACATCGTCGCCACCATCAAGATGCTGGAAAAGTTGCCCTGGCCCAAACACCTGCAAAACGTGCCCGAATTTGCCGGCGGCCACCATGAGCGCATGGACGGCAAGGGCTACCCCAAGGGGCTGACGCGCGAGCAGATGTCGGTGCAGGCGCGCATCATGGGCATTGCTGACATCTTCGAAGCCCTGACCGCCTCGGACCGGCCCTACAAGCTGGGCATGAAGCTGTCGCAAGCCATCCGCATCATGGTCAAGATGAAAGAAGACGGTCACATTGACCCGGATTTGTTCGATGTCTTCATCCAGCAAGGGATTTACCTGCGCTACGCCCAGCAGTTCGTTGACCCAAACCAGATTGACGAGGTGCCGTTGGCGCACCACGGATAATTCGGGCATGCCAACGCCATCCGCTCCCGTCTCCCGCCTCTCGCCGCGCACCATTGGCACGTCCGCGGCCGTGATCACGGTGCTGATCTGGACCTCGTTCATTCTGGTTGCCCGCGCCTCGGCCGACCCGGCGCGTGGCGGCTTGCTGACACCACTGGACCTGGCGTATTGCCGCATTGTGGGCGCTGCCCTGATCCTGCTGCCCTGGGGGGCTTACCTGGTGCACCAGGACCGGGCTCGCGGCCTGACAGGCACTTCCTGGCTGGGCTTGTCGCCGCTGTCACGGCGCGTCACCGTCTCGGTGGGCCTCTTTGGCGGCTTGCTCTACGCCATGCTGGCTTACAGCGGCTTTGCCTACGCACCGGCGCTGCATGCCTCGGTGCTGTTGCCGGGCAGTTTGCCGCTGTGGACCGCACTGCTGGCGGCCTGGCTGCTGCGCGACCACATCACACCGGCACGCGCCACGGGTTTGGCATTGATCGTGCTGGGTGACTTGCTGGTGGGCGGTTTGAGCCTGTTGCGTGCTTTTGAGGGCGGTCAGGTCTGGCTGGGCGACCTGCTGTTCATGAGCGCAGCCCTGTGCTGGGCCACCTACAGCGTGCTGGCGCGCCACCATGGGCTGGATGCCGTGCGCGCCACCATTGCCATCACCACCTTTGCCGCCGTCACCTATGTGCCGGTGTACAGTGCGCTGGCCCTGACTGGCGTGGTGCAGGCCCAGATCTTTACCGCGCCGCTCCGCGAGGTCTTGTTTCAGGCCAGCTTCCAGGGCTGGGGATCGGTGGTGATTTCGGGCATCACGTTCACGCAGATGATCCGTTACTTCGGGCCCGTGCGCTCGACCATGATCACGGCACTGGTACCCGGCCTGTCGGCCATTGGCGCCGTGCTGATCCTGGGCGAGCCCCTGCACTGGAACCTGGTGGCCGGGCTGCTGCTGGTCACGGCCGGCATTTTGTTCGGAATCCGGGCCACGCGGCTGACCGCCACGCCGGGCAAGGTGCTGCCGAACTTGCAAACCAGCACGGGACGCTGACGCATGAAGCGCGAGGTCAACCCATGAATTTGCTGGCATTCGACACCAGCACCGACACCCTGTCCATCGCCGTGCAGCATGGCACCCTGGGCGCAGCCGGGCGCTGCCAACACACAGCCGCCGGCGGCGCGCAAACCTCGACCCACCTGATTCCCGAGATCCAGCGCCTCATGGCATTGGCGCAACTGCGCTTGCAGGATCTGGACGCCATCGTCTTTGGCGCCGGTCCGGGCTCGTTTACCGGTTTGCGCACGGCCTGTGCCGTGGCGCAGGGTCTGGCGTTTGGCGCGGCGGTGCGAGTTTTGCCCGTCGACACCCTGCTGGCCGTGGCCGAAGAGGCGCGCTGGCAGTGCGGTGACGCGCAAAACTTCACTGTCACCGCCCTGCTCGATGCCCGCATGGACGAGCTCTACACGGCGGATTACGTGTTTGCATCCGACCGCTGGACCCAAAGCAGCCAGCAGCGCCTGATCAAGCCCGAAAACCTGGACTGGAACGGTATCCATGTGCTGGCCGGCAATGTGTTTGAGGGCTATGGCGCGCGCCTGCCAGCGCAGGCTGCCCGCACCTTCGCGCTGCCGACCGCCACCGCATTGTTGCGCCTGGCGCCCGCCCTGTTGGCCGCCGGCGCTGGCGTGTCAGCCGAGCACGCGCTGCCGACCTACATTCGCGACAAGGTGGCACAAACCACGCTGGAGCGCAACGCCAGCAAGGCGCTGGCCGGGCTGGCACCATGAACGCCGCAGCCCCGACCCGGCAGGTCCGTTTTGAGGCCATGACCGAGAGCCAGCTGGAGGCCGTCACGGCGCTGGAGCAACAGGCCCACCCCCATCCCTGGCAGAAAAGCCACTTTGCCGACTGCCTGGCCAGTGCCTACCAAACCCAGCTGCTCATGGCTGAGGACACCCTGCTGGGCTATTTTGTGGCCATGAAGGGCGTTGACGAAGTGCACTTGCTCAACCTGACCGTGGCGCCCGCCCAGCAGCGCCAGGGCTGGGCCCGGCTCATGCTCGACGCGCTGGCCCTGTGGTCAACCGGCCAGGGCGCGCAGTGGCTGTGGCTGGAAGCACGCCAAAGCAACACCCGCGCCATTCACGTTTACAAAGCCCACGGTTTTCGCACCGTCGGCGTGCGTCGCCAGTATTACCCGGCAGCATCGGGCGCGCGTGAAGATGCAGTGGTCATGAGCCTGCCACTGAAAGCCGCGCCCGCGCAGGAGCCCGCGCCATGAGCCTGGATCTGGATGCACGCCAGTGCGCCATGTTGCAGGAGATGGGCGTGCGCGTGTGGGCGCCGCTCACTGCACCGGAATCGCCAGCCGAGTTGATTGCCCCTGCCAAGCCCCAGCGCGCGTCGGAGCCCGAGCCAGCGGCGTTGCCTGACGCGCCGCTGCCCCTCGTTGACGTGCGCCCCAGCGTCCCGTCAGAAACCCTGCCAAGCCCGAGCCGGGTGACCGAGTTGGCCAGCGGCATTGCCCACATGGACTGGCCCGCCATGGCCGAGGCCGTGCACCACTGCCAGGCCTGCGCCATGTGTCTGGGCCGGCGCGCGCCCAGCCTGGCCGCGCCGCCGCAAACCACACCCTGCGACTGGATGGTGGTCGGCGACCCGCCGGATGAAGCGCAGGAGCGTGCCGGCCAGCCTTTTGTGGACGACGCCGGGCTGCTGCTCGACAACATGTTGCGCGCGGTGGCCGTGCAGCGCTGGAACCCTGAAGCCGGCGCAGGCCCGAACCAGGCCGCCGCGTCGCGCGCCTACCTGACCCATGTGCTCAAGTGCCGCCCGGCCCTGATGCGCGCGCCCAACGCCACGGAACTCGGCACCTGCGCTCACTTTCTGCGCCGTGAAATCGCCCTGACGCAACCCAAGGTGATCCTGGCCATGGGGCGTTTTGCCATGCAATTGCTGCTCAGCGACACCCCGCCCGAGCAAGCTCGGCTGCCGCTGGGCAAGTTGCGCGGTCAGGTCTGGCGCTTTGCCGATGTGCCGGTGGTCGTGAGCTACCCGCCGGCTTACCTGTTGCGCAACGGCCCTGACAAGGCCCGCGCCTGGGCTGACCTGTGCCTGGCCCGCGCGGTGGCGACCGGCACCCTGGGCAGCCCGTAAAATCCGGGCATGTTGATCGTTAAAACCCAATTACTTGACGCCCTGCGTGCCACGCTGGAAGATTTACAGCCCGGCGCCGGCGCCAAGGCCGCGTTCGAGTCGCCCAAAGTGGCGGCGCATGGCGACCTGGCCACCACGGCCGCCATGCAGCTGGCCAAACCGCTCAAACAGAACCCGCGGCAACTGGCCGAGAGCCTGTGCGCCTTGCTGCGCACCATGCCCCCCTACCAGACCTGGGTCGAGTCGCTCGACATTGCCGGGCCCGGCTTCATCAACATCAAGCTCAAGCCCGCGGCCAAACAACAAGTGGTGCGCACGGTGTTGCTGCAAGGCGAGCGCTACGGCGCCCAGCCTGACAATGGCCAGCGCATGCTGGTGGAATTTGTCTCAGCCAATCCGACCGGGCCGCTGCACGTGGGCCACGGCCGTCAGGCGGCGCTGGGCGACGCCATTTGCAAGCTGTTCGACAGCCAGGGCTGGCTGGTGCACCGCGAGTTCTATTACAACGATGCCGGGGTACAGATCGGCACCCTGGCCACCAGCACCCAATTGCGCGCCCAGGGTTTCAAGCCGGGCGACGCCTGCTGGCCCACCGACGCCGACAACCCTGCAGCCAAGAACTTTTACAACGGCGAATACATCGCCGATATCGCGACCGACTTCCTGGCCCAAAAGACAGTCACCTCCGATGACCGGGCCTACACTGCCTCCGGCGATGCCGACGACCTGGACAGCATCCGCCAGTTTGCCGTGGCGTATCTGCGCCATGAGCAGGACCTCGACCTGTCGGCCTTTGCCGTCAAGTTCGACAACTACTACCTGGAAAGCAGCCTCTACACCAGCGGCAAGGTCGATGCCACGGTCAAGCGATTGATCGAGGCCGGCAAGACCTATGAGCAGGACGGCGCGCTGTGGCTCAAGTCGACCGACTACGGCGACGACAAGGACCGCGTCATGCGCAAGCAGGACGGCAACTACACCTACTTTGTGCCCGACGTGGCCTACCACATCAGCAAGTGGGAGCGCGGTTTTCACAAGGTCATCAACATCCAGGGCACCGACCACCACGGCACCATTGCCCGGGTGCGCGCCGGATTGCAAGCGGCCAACGTCGGCATCCCGCAGGGCTACCCCGACTACGTGCTGCACACCATGGTGCGTGTCGTCAAGGGTGGCCAGGAGGTCAAGATCAGCAAGCGCGCCGGCAGTTATGTGACGCTGCGCGACCTGATCGAGTGGACCAGCAAGGACGCGGTGCGATTCTTCCTGCTGAGCCGCAAGCCCGACACCGAATACACCTTCGACGTTGACCTGGCGGTGGCCAAAAACAACGACAACCCGG
>JBASJO010000353.1:0-9506 GCA_049655365.1 Rhodoferax sp.
GCAAGCACACCTTGTTGCTGAGTCGCGAGGCCGGATCGACATTTTTTCTGGGCGAGATTTTTGTCGACATGGCCCTCCCTGTAACCGACCCTGTGGCCGGACATTGCGGCAGTTGCAGCGCCTGCATTGACATTTGCCCAACCCGGGCCATCGTCGCCCCGTACCGGCTGGACGCCCGACGTTGTATTTCTTACCTGACAATTGAGCACGCCGGGCCGATCCCGCTGGAACTGCGCCCCTTGTTGGGCAATCGCATTTACGGTTGCGATGACTGCCAGCTGATTTGTCCCTGGAACAAATTTGCAAAGCGCAGCGCCTTGCTCGACTTCAATGCCCGGGCCGGACTGGCGGGCAGCCAACTCATTGAGCTGTTTGGTTGGAGCGAGGAAGCGTTTTTGCGTTTCACCGAAGGCAGCCCGATCCGACGGATTGGCCATGAACGCTGGCTGCGCAATATTGCGGTGGCGCTGGGCAATTCGCTTCGTGTGGCTGACGTCGAACTAGTCGGGCCATTGATGGCTGCCCTTCTTTCCCGGGCCGAGCATCCCAGTGCCGTCGTTCGTGAACACGTGGTGTGGGCGTTGGCGCAAAAAAATTAACTGCAGGTTCGCTTTACCCGCGCAGCGGCTGGCTTTGGCGGCTTCCTCATACTGGAGTACCAGAAATCGTCAGCCCCCAAAGCCAGCCACTGCGCTGGACGTGGAGCGGGTACTGGCGACATGCAGTTGTATTGGCCTTTAAAAGCCTCGGCAGATCACCATGTCGCGTGGTAACCGGCAGGGGTGGTCACCGATTTCTGGTACACCAGTATGAGGTGGCCGCCCCTGTCGGTTGCCGCGCGAAGCGGATCACCACCGGTTGAACACGGCAAAAATTGGATGTCTCAATGAACTGGCAAGACAGACAAGTGACCCAAAAAAACAACCTGGATTGCCGCGCTTCGGTCGCAATGAAAGGGGTTTCACTCTAAACAAACGCCCTCAACACCCCCAGCGCCAGCGGCAAACTCAGCATGCCGAGCAGGGTGGACAAGGTGACCAAGGCCGCCACGTAAGGACCGTCATACCCCATGCGCGCAGCCAAGACGTAGCAGCTTGAGGCGGTCGGCAGGGCAGAGAACATCAGCAAAATGGTGGCCTGCACCGGGTTCAGGCTGAAGAGCAGGCACAAGGCCAGTGCCCACAGCGGCATCAGCAAATGGCGAATCAGCAACACGGCGACCCCCAGCAACTTGGCATGGTTCAAGGCACCCAGTTGCATGCCGGCACCCGCAGCCATCAAGCCCAGCGTCAATGACGCACCACCAATGCGCGTCACGGTCAGTTCGGCCCAGCCGGGAATGGAAAAACCGGCCAGGTTGGCCGCCAGACCACTGGCGGTGCCAATGATCAGTGGGTTGCGCACCAGCTCGCCCAGAAAACCCCGCTTGGCGTGGCGCGCCATCGGCCACACGGCGCCGATGTTCATCAGCGGCACGCTGATGCCGATGAGCAGCGCAATCACCAGCAGGCCCGGCGGGCCGGTCCGGCGTTCGGCCAGTGCCAGGCCAATGAACGAGTTGAACCGGAAGGCGATTTGCGCGCTGGCAGCATGTTGTCGCGCCGCCATATGGCGCTTGAGGCCGGGCCAGTAGGGCACCGAGTAAGCCATGGCAATGCCGCCGAGGCCCAGCGCCCAGCCGGCCCCCACCAGGTTGCCCGCCGCGCTGAGGTCGAGCGGGCTTTTCACGATCGAATGAAACAGCAGCACCGGGAAAAATAGAAAGTACACCAGCTGTTCCACCTGCGTCCAGACGGCCCGGTTCAAGGGCGTGAAACGGCAGATCAGGTAGCCGATCAAAATCAGCGAGAAATCAGGAAAGAGAAGTTCAGCGTAGTTCACACCTTGAGAATAGCAGGACGCACCGCGCCAAAATGGCCGACGACGCCCCCCGCTGACAGCTCCGCATAAGATGGGCGTATTTATTGTTGCCTTCAAACCCATGTCCCAAACGCAAGCTGCTGACAACTCAGTCGCCCAAGACGCCAAAAAAGCGCCCGACCCGGTGATCGACACCTTTATTGATGCCCTTTGGCTGGAAGAAGGCTTGTCTGCCAATACCCTGGCGGCTTACCGGCGCGACCTCACCTTGTTTGCCAACTGGCTGGCAGTCCAGGGCAGCAGCTTGGCTGGCGGCACCGAACTGTTGCTCAATAGTTACTTTGCCGACCAGCATGCCAGTACCAAGGCGACGACTGCCAACCGGCGCCTGACGGTGTTCAAGCGCTTTTACCGCTGGGCCTTGCGCGAGCGCCTGCTGGGCGCAGACCCCACACTCAAGCTGCAAGCCGCCAAACAGCCGCTGCGCATGCCGAAAACGCTGACAGAAGCACAGGTCGAGGCCCTGTTGAATGCCCCGGACACATCAGCAGCTTTGGGCATGAGGGATCGCACCATGCTGGAACTGATGTACGCCAGCGGCCTGCGGGTCAGTGAGCTGGTCGGCCTGAAAGTGCTGAACCTGAGCCTGAGCGACAACGTGCTGCGCGTCTTTGGCAAAGGCAACAAGGAACGCCTGGTGCCGTTTGGCGAGGTGGCCAGCCTGTGGCTGAAACGCTATCTGGCCCAGCCCAGGGCCGAGCTGTTGGCCGGCCATGCCAGCGAGGCGCTGTTTGTGACGCAGCGCGGCAGCACACCGGGCACGGCCATGAGTCGGGTCATGTTCTGGATGCTCGTCAAAAAATATGCACAACTGGCAGGCATCACGGCACCGATGTCACCGCACACACTGCGCCATGCCTTTGCCACCCATTTGCTCAACCATGGCGCCGACCTGCGCGCGGTGCAACTGCTGCTGGGGCATGTCGACATTTCTACCACCACCATCTACACCCATGTGGCCCGGGAGCGCCTGAAAACCCTGCACGCCCAGCACCATCCGCGCGGCTGAGCGCGTCCATGGATTCAGCCGGTGGCGACTGGGCTTGGCCGCTGCATGACCGAGAGTTCGGCCTCAGAAAAGCCCGCAGCGCGACGTGCCGCCAGGTTGAACGGGCCTTTGAGGATGGGGGCCTGGTAGCGCTCTGCCAGCCTTGCGTAGGTGGCAATGGGCTCAAGCTGGCGTGCATTGCAAAGATGGCGGTACCAGCGGTTGCCAACGGCGACATGGCCGATTTCGTCGCGCAGGATGATGTCCAGGATCCTGGCTGCGCCTTGGTCGCCCACCGACACCAGCCGGTTGCGCACCGCCGGCGTGGCATCAAGTCCCCGCGCTTCCAGCGTGCGCGGCACCAGCGCCAGGCGCGCCAGCACATCGTCTTTGGTGCGTTCGGCCATGTCCCACAAGCCGTCATGCGCGGGAAAGTCGCCGTAGGCAAAGCCCAGTTGTTGCAGGTGAGCGTTGAGCAACTCGAAATGCAGCGCTTCCTCCTGCGCCACGCGCCACCAATCCAGGTAGAAATCGGTGGGCATGTCGGCAAAGCGCCAGACGATGTCGAGCGCCAGGTTGATGGCATTGGCCTCGATGTGGGTCAGCGCATGAATCAGCCCGGCGCGGCCTTCCAGGGTACCGACGGCGCGGGTCTTGAGTTGCGAGGGGTGCACCAGCCGCGGGCGCTCGGGTCGCCCGGGCAAGTCCGCAGGTGCGGTGAAGCTTGCGCAGGGGTCCAGCGTGCAAGGAGCCCCATCAAGCCCGCGCACCTGGGCCGCCTTGTCGTTCGGAGATGTGATTTGCAGCAGGCGCAGGCACGCGGCGCGCAAGTCGGTTGGGGACTGTTGGTCATCTGGAGAGCTTGAGGCGTTTGAGTCGATCGGGTTCATGTTGCGCTTGGTTTCCCTACAATTCTAGGTAAATGAATCTGAAAGAACGCTATGGCTATTTATGAACTTGATGGTGTGTCGCCGCACATTGCGGACTCCGCCTGGGTCGCTGACAGCGCCGAGGTCATGGGCGATGTGGTGCTGGGCGAGCAGGTCAGTCTCTGGTTCGGCGTGGTGGCGCGGGGCGACACGGCCGCCATCCGGATTGGTTCGCAGACCAACATCCAGGACCTGAGTGTGCTGCACGCCGACGTCGGCATGCCCTTGACCATTGGCTCGGGTGTCACCGTCGGTCACAAAGCCATGCTGCACGGCTGTACCGTGGGTGATGACAGCCTGATCGGCATTGGCGCGGTGGTGCTCAATGGCGCCAAAATCGGCAAGGGCTGCCTGGTTGGCGCTGGTTCGCTGGTCACTGAAGGCAAGGAATTTCCCGATGGCTCCATGATCATGGGCACACCGGCCAAAGTGGTGCGCCAGCTCACGCCCGAGCAGTTGCAAGGTCTGCGTGACAGTGCCCGGCATTACGTGGCCAATGCGCAGCGCTTCAAGGCGAGTTTGCACAAGATCGCTTAATTAGTTGGGTCAGAGCACGTCGCTATGCGAGTGGTCTGACCCGCAATATTCTTTAAAAATACGAGGACGGTTGTTTGTCTGAAATTCACAAATTTATTTTCGATGGCCTGCCGGTGCGCGGCGCCGTGGTGCGTCTGACCGATGCCTGGGTCGAGATCTTGCGCCGCCGTGCCAGCAACACCACGCATGGCGCTTACCCGGCGCCGGTGCAGGTGCTGTTGGGTGAAATGACGGCGGCTGCCGTGCTGATGCAGTCCAACATCAAGTTCAATGGCTCCCTGATCGTGCAGGTGTTTGGGGATGGTCCTGTCAAGCTGGCGGTGGTCGAGGTGCAAAGCGACTTTTCGTTGCGCGCCACGGCCACGGTGAACGGCGAGCTCAGTCCGGACGCCACATTGAGCCAGCTGGTCAATGTCGGCAATGAAGGCCGCTGTGCCATCACGCTCGACCCCCAGGACCGTCAACCCGGGCAGCAGCCCTACCAGGGCGTGGTGCCGCTGTTTGGCGATGCCCGTGAAAAGCTCGAAAAATTCAGCGATGTGTTGCAGCACTACATGCTGCAAAGCGAACAGTTGGATACCACGCTGGTGCTGGCTGCCGACGACAAGGTGGCCGCCGGTCTGCTGATCCAGCGCCTGCCGATGGCGGGCAAGGGCAATCTGGCGGGCAGTTCCCAGGCCTCTGATGAGGCTCAGATTGGCATCAATGAGCACTACAAGCGCATCGCCATGCTGGCCTCCAGCCTGAAGCGCGAAGAGCTGTTGACGCTGGATGTCGAAACCATCCTGTACCGCCTGTTCTGGGAGGAGCAACTGCTGCGTTTCGAGCCCTTGCAGGGCGAGGCGGGTCCCCGCTTCTCCTGCTCCTGCAGCCGTGAGCGTGTGTCCCGGATGTTGCTGAGCCTGGGGCAGCCGGAGGTTGACAGCATTTTGCAGGAGCGCGAGGTGATCGAGGTGGGCTGCGATTTTTGTGGCTTGCAATACCGTTTCGACGCCGTGGATGCAGCCCAGATCTTCCGGGCACCCCACCTCCCGGTGCCGCCGACACCGCTGCAGTAGGCTAGGTGGGCCGCCGCGCCAGGCCCAAGGACACTTGGGGCACAGTGCTATACTCGTCGGGCTTTGTAGCTGGCCGATTTCATCTGCGCCTGCTGCTACAAAGTTAATCCGCAAACCAGTTTCATCAAGGTGTTGCCAGTCCGCTGGCAAAACGAACTGGATTTCAGACCTAACCTTTGGAGTTTTTTTATGGCAATTACCATGCGCGAAATGCTGGAAGCCGGTGTCCACTTTGGTCACCAGACCCGCTTCTGGAACCCCAAGATGGCCCCCTTCATTTTTGGCCATCGCAACAAGATTCACATCATCAACCTGGAAAAATCGTTGCCGATGTTTCAGGAAGCCGCCAAGTTTGCGCGTCAGATTTCGGCCAAGCGCGGTACCGTGCTGATGGTCGGCACCAAGCGTCAGGCCCGCGAAACCGTGGCCATCGAAGCCAAGCGCGCCGGTGTTCCCTACGTTGACGCCCGTTGGTTGGGCGGCATGCTGACCAACTTCAAAACCGTCAAGACCTCGATCAAGCGTCTCAAGGACATGAAGATCCAGCAGGAAGCCGGTCTGGACAGCATGAGCAAGAAAGAGCAGTTGATGTTTGCCCGTGAGCTCGAGAAGCTGGAAAAAGACATCGGTGGTATTCAGGACATGATCACCTTGCCGGACGCGATTTTCGTGATCGACGTGGGGTACCACAAGATCGCCATCGCCGAAGCCCGCAAGCTGGGTATTCCGCTGATTGCCGTGGTCGACACCAACCATTCGCCCGAAGGCATTGACTATGTGATTCCTGGTAACGACGACTCTTCCAAGGCTGTTGAGTTGTACGCCCGTGGCATCGCTGACGCGATCCTGGAAGGCCGCGCCAACGCCATGGACGACGTGGTCAAGGCCGTGGCTGAAGACAGCGCTGACGAATTCGTCGAGGTCAATGAGGCTGCTGCCTGATTCTTTGGCGACCCCAATCCAAAAGGGGGGCTCATGTGCCCCCTTTTTTTAATTTGAATTGATAAACTGTACTGATTTCCGGAGAACAAAATGGCTCAAATTACTGCAAGCATGGTGGCTGAACTGCGTGGCAAGACCGACGCCCCGATGATGGAATGCAAGCGTGCGCTGACCGAGGCCGAAGGCGACATGGTCAAGGCTGAAGAGCTGCTGCGCGTCAAATTGGGCAGCAAGGCCGGCAAGGCCGCCAGCCGTGTCACGGCCGAAGGCGTGGTGGTTTATGCGGCAGACGCCGGCGTCGGCGCGCTGCTCGAAGTGAATTGCGAAACCGACTTTGTCACCAAGAACGACAGCTTCCTGGCCCTGGCCAACGCGGCTGCGGCCTTGATCGCCAAGCACAACCCGGCCGATGTGGCTGCCTTGGGTGCCCTGGCTTACGAGCAGGATGGTTTTGGTCCGACGCTCGAAGACGTGCGCAAGGGCCTGATTGGCAAGATCGGCGAGAACATGAGCTTTCGCCGTTTCAAGCGTTTTGCCAACGGCAGCAAGCTGGCTTCCTACCTGCACGGCACCCGCATCGGTGTGGTGGTCGAGTTTGAAGGTGACGACACCGCCGCCAAGGACGTGGCCATGCACATTGCCGCCATGAAGCCCGTGTCCTTGTCGAGCGACGAGGTGCCCGCTGAGTTGGTGGCGCGTGAGCGCTCGGTGGCAGCTGCCAAGGCGGCCGAAGACGCTGCTGTGGCCACCGCTGCCGGCAAGCCGGTGCAGTCCGCAGAAATCGTGACCAAGCGCATCGAAGGCGGGGTGCAGAAATACCTCAAGGAAGTGTCTTTGCTGAACCAGGCCTTTGTCAAGAACGACAAGCAAACCGTCGAGCAGATGCTCAAGGCCATGGCCACCACGGTCAAGTCATTCACCTTGTATGTGGTGGGTGAGGGCATTGAGAAAAAGGTTGATGACTTTGCTGCTGAAGTGGCGGCCCAGGTGGCTGCTGCACAAAAGGCGGCCTGATCGGGCTCCAGCTGTTTTATTGAATCCCCCCAAGACCAAGGAGTCACCCATGTCAGATGTCAAGCCGGCTTACAAGCGCATTTTGCTCAAATTGTCGGGTGAGGCACTGATGGGGGATGACCAGTTTGGCATCAACCGTGACACCATCGTGCGCATGGTTGATGAAATCGTGGGCGTAACCGCCCTCGGTGTCCAGGTGGCGGTGGTGATTGGTGGTGGCAATATTTTTCGTGGTGTGGCGGGTGGCTCGGTCGGTATGGACCGTGCCACGGCCGACTACATGGGCATGCTGGCGACCGTGATGAACTCACTGGCGCTGGGCGACACCATGAACAAGGCCGGCCTGACGGCGCGCGTGATGTCGGCCATTGCCATTGAGCAGGTCGTGGAGCCCTATGTGCGTCCCAAGGCCCTGCAATACCTCGAAGAAGGCAAGGTTGTCATTTTTGCCGCCGGTACCGGCAATCCGTTCTTTACCACCGACACCGCGGCCGCCTTGCGCGGTGCCGAAATTGGTGCCGAGATTGTGCTCAAGGCCACCAAGGTCGATGGCGTCTACAGTGCTGACCCCAAAAAAGACCCCAGCGCCACGCGCTACAGCAAGATTTCATTTGATGAGGCCATTTCGCAGAACCTGGGCATCATGGATGCCACGGCGTTCGCCTTGTGCCGCGATCAGAAACTGCCGGTCAAGGTGTTCTCGATTTTCAAGCACGGCGCGCTCAAGCGCGTGGTGCTGGGCGAAGACGAGGGCACCCTGGTGTACGCCTGATTTTTATTTTGAACCCTGAGTGAGGAATGACCCATGTCAGTCGCCGAAATTAAAAATACCGCAGAAACCAAGATGGACCAGTCCATCGAGGCTTTCAAACATAACCTGACCAAGATCCGTACCGGACGCGCCAACCCTGACATTCTGGACACGGTTCATGTGGACTACTACGGTTCTCTCGTTCCCATCAGCCAGGTGGCCAATGTGTCGCTGCTGGACTCGCGCACGGTGAGTGTGCAGCCCTGGGAAAAGGGCATGGGCGCCAAGATTGAAAAAGCCATTCGTGACAGCGACCTTGGGCTGAACCCATCGTCCATGGGCGACCTGATCCGGGTGCCGATGCCGCCGATGTCCGAGGAGCGCCGCAAGGAGCTGACCAAGTTGGTGCGTAATGAAGGCGAGGGCGCCAAAATTGCCGTGCGCAACCTGCGTCGCGACGCCAATGAGGGCGTCAAGAAGTTGGTCAAGGACAAGCTTGCGTCGGAAGATGAGCAGAAGCGCTGCGAAACCGACATCCAGAAAGTGACCGACCGGCACATTGCGGCCATCGATCAGCTGGTGGCGGCCAAAGAACACGACATCATGGCGGTTTGACCGGCCATGACCCCTTCCTCAACGCCGCACCATGTCGCCATCGTCATGGATGGCAATGGGCGCTGGGCGTCCAAGCGCTTTTTGCCTCGTATCGCGGGTCATAAGCAGGGCGTTGATTCCCTCAAGCGTTGTGCTCGCGCCTGTGATGCGCGTGGCATCAAGGTGCTCACGGTCTTTGCCTTTTCTTCTGAAAACTGGCAGCGTCCGCAGGAGGAAGTCTCTGGCTTGATGGACTTGTTTGCGCTGGCTTTGGCGCGCGAGGTGCCACAGCTCCAGCTTGACGGCGTGCAACTGCGTTTCATTGGCGAGCGCCAGGGCCTCTCGAACCGCGTGCTCAAGGGCATTGAGCAGGCCGAAGCAGCCACAGCCGCCAACCACAAACTGGTGTTGAATGTCTGTTTCAACTACGGCGGCCGTTGGGACATCGTGCAGGCGGCTGCGCGCGTGGCCGCCCAGGGGCTGGCAATGACCGAACAGAATCTGAGCCAGACGATGGCGCTGGCGCATGTGCCCGACCCTGACCTGGTGATCCGCACCGGTGGTGAGCAGCGCATCAGCAACTTTTTGCTTTGGCAGTCAGCTTATTCCGAATTTTTCTTTTCCGACAAACTGTGGCCCGATTTTGACGAGGCCGCGCTCGACCAAGCCATTGCATCCTATGCCTTGCGCGAACGTCGCTTTGGCAAGGTGCTGGGTCAGGGTCAGGGTCAGGGTCAGGGTCAGGGTCAGGGTCAGGGTCAGGGTCAGGGTCA
>JBASJO010000354.1:0-2177 GCA_049655365.1 Rhodoferax sp.
TCTATGATGCGCGTGGCGTTCAGCAACACCAATACAAGGGGATCCCTTGAGCCAGACCAAGTACCGACTCGTCACCCGCAGCGACTTCGATGGTCTCGTCTGCGGCGTCCTGCTCAGTGAACTCGGCATGATTGACGAGGTGCTGTTTGTCCACCCCAAAGACATGCAGGACGGCAAGATCGACATCACCGGGCGCGACATCACCACCAACCTGCCCTACACGCCGCAGGCCTTCCTGGTGCTCGACCACCATGAGTCCGAAAACACCCGCAATATTGACAAGCCAGCCAACTACATCATCGACGCGCATGCCCCGTCAGCAGCGCGCGTGGTTTACCAGCACTTCGGCGGCCAGGCGGCGTTTCCGCGCATCACCGATGCGCTGATGGACGCCGTCGACAAGGCGGATTCAGCCCAGTACACACGCGACGAAATTCTCAACCCCACGGGCTGGACACTGTTGAACTTCGTGATGGACTCGCGCACCGGCCTGGGTCGATTTCGTGATTTCCGCATCAGCAATTACCAGCTGATGATGGACCTGATCAAGCACTGCAGCCAGCTCGGTATCGACGAAATTCTGGCCATGCCCGATGTGCAGGAGCGCGTCACGCTGTATGCCGAGCACGCCGGGCGCGCCCGCGAGCAGATTTTGCATTGCGCCACACAGCACGGCAATCTGGTGGTGCTCGACTTGCGCCACGAAGCCACGGTGTGGGTCGTCAATCGCTTCATGATTTATGCGCTTTTTCCCACGGCCAATATTTCCATGCACGTGATGCCAGGCATGCAACAGCAAAACACCGTGCTGGCAGTGGGCAAGTCGGTGCTGGACCGCAGCAGCAAGACCCATGTGGGCAATCTGATGCTGGCGTTTGGCGGCGGGGGCCACCAGGCGGCGGGCACCTGCCAGGTCGCCAACGAGCAGGCCGACGAGGTCATCAAAACGCTGATCCAGCGCATCAATACCGACGGCTGAACCACCTTCTTTACTAGTCCGGAGTAAGCATCCATGCCCACCCAAGCTGCCACTGCGACCGCCTCCGCCCCAGCCGCTTTGCCCAAAAAGGCCCGAAACCTCTGGAACAACCACCCTTTTCACTACCACATCGCCGCGCTGTTTATCCCGGCGCAACTGGTCATTCTGCTGGGCTTGTGGTTTTACGCGCGCCTTGAAATGCAGGCGCTGGCCGCGCTGCCCGCAGACCAACTGGCGACCGGTGTCCGGCTGGCCAGGGCGTCCCTGTCTCTGGCTGTCGTCTTGGCGATGCTGGTGTCCCTGCCGCTGGCGTGGTGGCTGGCGCGGCGCATTGCCGGCAAGCTCGACATCCTGAAGGAACAGGCCGCCGTGATTCGCGTGCTGGACTTCAAAACCGACATCCCGCTGAATACCCCGATCCGGGAAATTTTCGGGCTTGGCCGCGCCATGCGGCAGATGAAAGGCACCATTCAAAAATTCATGCGGGTCAGTCTGGCGCTGTCGGGCGAGCGCGATTTTGGCAAGCTGCTGGGCAAGGTGCTGCACGAAATGCGTGAAGCATTGGATGGTGATGGCGGTGTGATTTATCTGCACGACGAGGGTTTGAACCAGCTCAAGCAGGCCTCGCAGCGTTGGACCAAAGAAGGCGGGCCACAACCCAATGCCTGGCAGGACATGGCCCTCGACGATGCCTCGCATCCGGTGGCAGCGGCCTTCAAAAACCAGAGCGCCACCAGTCTCCTGACCATCGCTTTCCCGCGACCCGGGGGCATGGAGTTTCTTGACGAGCGCTACGGCAAGCGGCCGGTGCAGCTGGTGGCTGTGCCACTGCGCTCCAGCGACAGCACTTTGGTCGGGATTGTGTGTAACTTCCTGGCGCCCGGCAAGCCCGAGCCGTCCAACGACCGCATGGCGCTGGCCGAAGCGTTTTCCAGTTCGGCGGCGGTGGCTATCGACCAGCAGCGTTTGCTGGAGGCACAAAAGGCCTTGATGGATTCGATGATCAAGATCATGGCAGGCGCCATTGACGCCAAGAGCCCCTACACCGGTGGCCACTGCGAACGGGTGCCCGAACTCGGCATGATGCTGGCCGAAGAAGCCTGCCAGGTCAAGGACGGTGTGCTGGCCGACTTTGCCTTCAAGACCGACGACGAATGGCGGGAGTTCCGGATCGGCGCGTGGCTGCACGATTGCGGCA
>JBASJO010000355.1:0-3222 GCA_049655365.1 Rhodoferax sp.
GCAAAAGGTCTTGCGCAAGCTCGGACTGGTACGCCCGATTGACCTGGCCTTGCACTTGCCACTGCGCTATGAAGATGAAACGCGACTGGTCAAATTGCGCGACGTGCGCGAAGGTGAGGTGGCGCAGTTGGAGGGCCGGGTGACCCATGCCGAAGTCAAGCTTGGTGGCCACCGGCAACTGCTGGTCACGCTCGACGACGGCAGCGGCACCTGTCTGTTGCGTTTTTTTACCTTTTATCCATCTCAACAAAAAGCGCTTGCTGTCGGGAATCTGATTCGGGTGCGCGGTGAGATTCGCGGTGGTTTTGCCGGCCTCACCATGATGCATCCGGTGGTTAAGCCCGCGGGTGGTGAACTGGCCACGGCACTGACTCCGGTGTACCCCACGGCGGCCGGCTTACCCCAGGCGTATTTGCGCCGGGCGGTGCAGGCCGGCCTGGCGCGCACAGAGCTGCCCGATACCATCGCGTCACAGTACCTGCAAGAGATTGGGCTGGACCCTTCCTGGAGTCTTCGTCAGTCGCTCGCTTTCCTGCACAATCCAAAACCCGATGTGTCGCTCGATACCCTGCAGGATCACAGTCACCCGGCCTGGCAACGACTCAAGGCCGAGGAATTGCTGGCGCAGCAACTTTCGCAACTGCAATCGCGGCGTTCGCGTGCACGCTTGCGCGCGCCAGCGCTGTCTGTGGCCAGTGCTGACAGCTTGTTTGAACGCTTGTTGGCGACACTGCCGTTTCAATTGACCACAGCGCAGCGGCGTGTGGTGGCTGAAATCAATCGGGACCTTGCCCGGCCGGTGCCCATGCACCGCCTGCTGCAAGGCGATGTCGGTGCCGGCAAAACCGTGGTGGCCGCGCTGGCCGCTGCGCAGTGCATGGGGGCCGGCTGGCAGTGTGCACTGATGGCCCCTACCGAAATTCTGGCCACCCAGCACTTTGCCAAGCTGGTGGACTGGTTGCAGCCGCTCGGCGTGACCGTGGCCTGGTTGACAGGAAGTCAGAAAGCCAAGGAGCGGCGTGAGATGTTGGCCTTGATCGCCAGCGGGCAGGCGGCGTTGGTGGTGGGTACCCATGCCTTGATCCAGGGCAAGGTGCAATTTCACAAGTTGGCCCTGGCCATCATCGATGAGCAGCACCGTTTTGGCGTGGCACAGCGTCTGGCCCTGCGGGAAAAGTTGGGTAGCCCGGATCTGGAGCCCCACTTGCTGATGATGACGGCCACACCCATCCCGCGCACGCTGGCCATGAGTTACTACGCCGACCTGGATGTATCCACCATTGACGAGTTGCCGCCCGGGCGAACCCCCATCGTGACCCGGGTGATTCACGACGCGCGCCGCGACGAGGTCATTGCCCGTATCAGTGACCAATTGCTGCAGGGGCGGCAGATTTACTGGGTCTGCCCCTTGATCGAAGAGAGTGAGGCGCTGGATCTGCGTAATGCGACAGAAACCCACGCGCAACTCAGTGCGGCGCTGCCTGGTGTGCTGGTGGGTCTGCTGCATTCACGCATGCCGCTGCCTGAGAAAAAAGCGGTCATGAGCCTGTTTGTCGGTGGTCAGATGGGGGTGCTGGTGAGTACCACGGTGATTGAGGTGGGGGTGGATGTACCCAATGCCTCGCTGATGGTCATCGAGCATGCCGAGCGCTTTGGTTTGAGCCAGTTGCACCAGCTGCGTGGCCGGGTAGGTCGTGGCGCAGCGGCGTCGGCTTGTGTGCTGCTGTATGCCACCGGTGACGCGCCACGCCTGGGTGAGACCGCGCGAGCGCGCCTCAGGGCCATGGCGCAAACCAGCGATGGTTTTGAGATCGCCCGGCGTGACCTGGAAATTCGTGGTCCGGGCGAGTTCATGGGCGCGCGCCAGTCGGGCGATGCCATGCTGCGTTTTGCCGATGTGGTGGAAGATTCCCGGCTGCTGGAATGGGCTCGCCGCCTGGCGCCACTGCTGCTGGACCAACACCCTGCGCTGGCCGCGCAACATGTGCAGCGCTGGCTGGGTGGCAAGACCGATTATCTGAACGCCTGACCGGCCCTTGATCTGCGGGGGTGAAGGGGGTGATAGCCTAGCGGTAGTGTTCACGCCGGCGTTGATCCGCGACAAACTCTTCCAGGTCGGGATCCATCGCGTTGCGCGACGAAATAATGCCAATGGGCAGATTCTCCTCCACCACGGGGACGTGGCGAAAGCCGTTTTCCTGCATGATGACCAGAGCGTGCCCGTAGCACTGGTTTGGGCTGAGTGTTTTGGGGTCGGCGGTCATCACCTGCCGCAAGCAGGTTTCTTTCGGATCGAGTCCCTGGGCGATCACGCGAAACACCACATCCCGTTCGGTAAATATGCCGATCAGTTGATCGTCTTCGACCACCAGCACGGCACCGGCGTCCTTGGTCGCCATCAAGCGGGCAGCCTGACTCACGGCGGTGTCGGGCGCCGCCGTGATGAATTTTTTGCGTTCCATGACGCTACGGATGGGTAAATCAAACATGAGCATCCTCCTGTTTGAATGCTAGAGGCTTTGCCATGCGTTTGATTGACTCAGATCAACCCCAGTCACAATGCCGTGTCGGTACAAACCCTGATGCCCGGGTCGAACGCGCCGTAGGTGAAAATAGCAGCATGACCCTGACTGAACTCAAATACATTGTTGCCGTCGCGCGTGAGCGGCATTTCGGCAAGGCGGCCGAGGCTTGTTTTGTGTCGCAGCCGACCCTGTCGGTGGCGGTAAAAAAGCTCGAGGAGGAGCTTGATGTAAAGCTGTTCGAGCGCAGCGCCAATGAGGTGACCGTGACGCCGCTGGGTGAGGAAATCGTGCGCCAAGCGCAAAGTGTGCTGGAGCAGGCAGCCGCCATCAAGGAAATTGCCAAACGCGGCAAGGACCCGCTGGGCGGGTCGCTGGCGCTGGGCATTATCTACACTATCGGTCCCTATTTGTTGCCGGACCTGGTGCGCCAGATGATCAGCAAAACGCCGCAAATGCCCTTGATGCTGCAAGAAAACTTCACCGTGAAGTTGCTGGAGATGTTGCGTACCGGTGAGATTGACTGCGCTATCCTGGCCGAACCTTTTCCAGACGCCGGCCTGGCGGTGGCGCCCCTATACGATGAGCCCTTCATGGCGGCCGTGCCGGCCAATCACCCGCTCGCGGCCCAGGCCGAGGTGACCAGTGACGAGATGAAGAACGAGACCATGCTGCTGCTTGGCAGTGGTCACTGTTTTCG
>JBASJO010000356.1:0-7719 GCA_049655365.1 Rhodoferax sp.
GCATCGGTGATGCTCTTGCCAAATTCGAGCTTGTCGGATTTGTCTTTGCCCGGGGTGAACTTTTGCGCGCCGGCGTTCAGGTGGCTTTCGACCATGACGCCAAACACGCTGTGCGAACCACTGGCGATTTGGGTGGCAATGTCGCGTGCCACATCGAGCTGTTTCTCATGCTGCTTGCTGCTGTTGGCGTGGCTGCAGTCGACCATCAGAGTGGCCGGCAATTTGGCTTTTTCCAGTTCGGCACAGGCCGCAGCCACGCTGGCGGCGTCATAGTTGGGCGCTTTGCCGCCGCGCAAAATGACGTGACAGTCTTTGTTGCCGTTGGTTTGCACAATCGCCACCTGGCCATTTTTGTGCACCGATAAGAAATGATGGCCACCAGCAGCTGCCTGAATCGCATCGGTGGCGATCCGGATATTGCCGTCGGTGCCGTTCTTGAAGCCAATCGGCGCCGACAAGCCGGAGGCCAGCTCGCGGTGCACCTGGCTTTCGGTGGTGCGGGCACCAATTGCGCCCCACGCAATCAGGTCGCCCAGGTACTGCGGGGAGATCACATCCAGAAACTCACTGCCCGCGGGCAGGCCCAGGCGGTTGATCTCAATCAACAACTGGCGTGCAATGCGCAGGCCTTCATCGATGCGGAAGGATTCGTCCAGGTAGGGGTCGTTGATGAGGCCTTTCCAGCCCACCGTGGTGCGTGGCTTCTCGAAATACACGCGCATCACAATTTCCAGCGTGTCAGCGTATTTGTCGCGCTGCTCTTTCAAGCGGCGGGCGTACTCGATGGCCGCCGCCGGGTCGTGGATCGAACAGGGCCCGATGATCACCAGCAGCCGGTCGTCCTTGCCCGCCATGATTTGATGAATATGGCGCCGGGTGCTGCTGATCATCTTCTCCACGGGTGTCCCCTGAATCGGAAAAAAGCGGATCAAATGCTCGGGCGGCGGTAACACGGTGATGTCCTTGATGCGTTCGTTATCGGTCTGACCGGTGCGGTCAGTGGCGGGACTTGGCGAGTTGGTACCCCAGGCATCTTTATCAGCAGTGGCTTTGGCATTCATGGGCGGTTTCCTCATAAAGTTGAGATCAAAAACACATAAAAAAACCGCCGGGAGTGCCGGCGGTTTTTGGAAGATCAGGACGTTTGTTACAGCTACGTTCAGAACTCTCTACCGCCGGTGGCGCTTGAGAACCAAAAATAAGCAAAGAAAAAATACACTGACTTCATGGCATTGAAATGTAGCACAGTCGCGTCAAGCCAAACTGACAGGGTCGGCCTCTCAACTTGACGTCAAGCCGTGCCGCCGACCGTCAGGCCGTCAATCCGCAGCGTGGGCTGCCCCACACCAACAGGCACACTTTGCCCCTCTTTACCGCAGGTGCCGACACCGCTGTCGAGCTTCATGTCATTGCCGATCAAGCTGACACGCTTCAGCACATCAGGCCCGCTGCCCACCAGCGTCGCGCCCTTGACCGGGTACAAAATCTTGCCGTTTTCCACCCAGTAGGCCTGGCTTGCCGAGAACACGAACTTGCCTGAGGTGATGTCCACCTGGCCACCCCCGAAATTGGTGGCATACAGGCCTTTCTTGATGCTGGCCACAATTTCCTCGGGGGCTTTGTCGCCGCCCAGCATGTAGGTGTTGGTCATGCGCGGAATCGGCACATGCGCATAGCTTTCACGCCGTCCATTGCCCGTTGGATTGACGCCCATCAGGCGGGCGTTCATGGCATCCTGGATGTAGCCTTTGAGAATGCCGTCTTCAATCAGCACATTGCGGCCACTGGCATTGCCTTCGTCATCGACGTTGAGCGAACCGCGCCGATCAGTCAGCGTGCCATCGTCCAGCACGGTCACCCCTTTGGCGGCCACCCGTTGGCCAATCCGGCCACTGAAGGCACTGGACCCCTTGCGGTTGAAGTCACCTTCCAGGCCATGACCAATGGCTTCGTGCAGCAAAATGCCAGGCCAACCTGAACCCAGCACCACCGTCATTTCACCAGCAGGCGCAGGCCGCGCCTCCAGATTGGTCAGCGCAGCCGAGACCGCCTCGTCGACATACTGGCCGATCAGCGCGTCATCAAAATAGGCAAAACCAAAACGGCCACCGCCGCCAGCTGAACCCATCTCGCGACGGCCTTGTTGCTCGGCAATCACGGTCACACTCAGGCGCACCAGCGGGCGCACGTCGGCCGCCAGCGTGCCGTCGGCACGCGCCACCAGCACCACGTCGTACTCTGCCGCCAGCCCCGCCATGACCTGCGCCACGCGCGGATCTTTCGCGCGGGCCAACTGCTCTACTTTTTCGAGCAACCGGACCTTGGCGGTACTGTCGAGGCTGGCAATGGGGTCCAGCCCGTTGTACAGGGAGCGGGAAGACGCTATTTTTTTGCTGGGCACACGTGCCCGTCCGACCTGGGCAACGCTGGAGATGGAACGCACCGTGCGCGCGGCATCCAGCAGCGACGCTTCGGAAATATCATCCGAGTAGGCAAAAGCCGTTTTCTCGCCACTGACGGCGCGCACACCTACCCCCTGGTCAATCGAGAAAGAGCCGGTCTTGACAATGCCTTCTTCCAGGCTCCAGCCTTCGGATCGGGTGTACTGGAAATACAGGTCGGCTTCATCGACCTTGTGCGCCTTGATTTCCGCCAGCGCGCGCGCCAAGTGGGATTCATCCAACCCGAAAGGGGTGAGCAGCAAGGACTTGGCAATGGCCAGGCGTTCAAGGGTGGGTTCGCGTGAAATCATCGCGCGATTTTAGGGCTTGGGGTCAAACGTCCGTAATGACAGCCCAGCGCAACCCCTTGAGCCATGCGGTAAACCGGACTTACGACTGGACCAGTCGCTTGGATTTGGCAATCGACATCAAGATGCCCAAGCCAAGCCCCAGGGTGACCATGGCGGTGCCGCCATAGCTGATGAACGGCAGCGGCACCCCCACCACCGGCAAAATACCACTGACCATACCCATGTTCACGAAGGCGTAGCAGAAGAAAATCATTGCCATCGCGCCACCCAACAAACGGGTGAACACGGTGGGCGCCCCCAGCGCAATCACCAGCGCGCGCAGCACCAAAAAGACAAAAGCAGCGATCAGCAGGATATTGCCAAACAGACCGAACTCTTCAGAAAAAGCGGCAAAAATGAAATCGGTGGTGCGCTCCGGAATGAACTCCAGATGGGTTTGCGTGCCCTGCATGAAGCCCTTGCCCCAAAAGCCACCGGAGCCAATCGCGATCATGCCCTGAATGATGTGAAAGCCCTTTCCCAGCGGATCACGTCCCGGGTCCAACAACGTGCACACCCGCTGTTGCTGGTAGTCGTGCAGCAGCGGCCAGTTGACGCCGTCGGCGCACAGTTCGGGCTCGAACACCACCAGCAAGCTCATGCCCAGCAAAGCCAAAACCAGCGGCGGGGCCACCAACTTCCAGCTCAAGCCGGCAAAAAATATGACGGATAGCCCGGCAGCCAGCACCAACAGCGAGGTGCCCAGGTCCGGCTGTTTCATGATCAGGCCGACAGGCAGTATCAACAACATGGCCGCCACGATGAAATCCAGTGGCCGCAATTGCCCCTCACGCTTCTGAAACCACCACGCCAACATCAGCGGCATGGCAATCTTGAGAATCTCGCTTGGCTGAATGGTCACGCCCACATTCAACCAGCGCCTGGCACCTTTTTTGGTCACGCCGAAGATCGCCACGGCAATCAACAACGCCACGCCCAGAACGTACAGAGGCACCGCCAGGGCCATGAGGCGCTGCGGCGGAATTTGCGCCACCACGAACATGATGAAACCGGCGATCAGCATATTGCGCGCATGGTCTTCAAAGCGCGTACCGTGGTCATAACCCGATGAGTACATGGTGAGCAGCCCCCCGCACACCAGGATGAAAACGGCAAAGGCCAGCGGGCCGTCAAACCCTGAAAACCAGGGTGACAAGCGGCGCGACAAGGAAGGACGTTCAAAAACCAGGGACATGAGGCGATTATCGCGAAGCGCTGCCGCCCGGCGGCACCCGAAGCGGTATCGTCACCGGCCCGTCGTTCAGCAGACAGACCTGCATGTCTGCGCCAAACACACCCGTCTGCACCTGGCTGTGCAGGGCGCGGGCCTGGGCCACCACGTGCTTGTACAAGTGCAGGCCTTCGCCGGGGGCGGCCGCTGCTGCGAAACCTGGCCGGTTGCCCCCAGAGGTGTCGGCCGCCAGCGTGAATTGACTCACCAGCAGCAGCCCCCCCGAATGCCCCAAGCCATCCATATCTTGCAGACTATGGTTCATCTTGCCCGCCGCATCATTGAAGATGCGCAGCTTCAGGATCTTGGCCAGCAACTTGTCGCCTTGCAACTCCGTGTCACCCCGCTCGGCGCACAGCAAGACCAGTAGGCCCGGACCAATTTCACCGACCACCGAGCCAGCCACTTCAACCCGGGCATGGCGCACGCGCTGCAACAAAGCCATCATGAGAGGACGCTCCGTCGGCCGCTGGGCATGGCAAGGCAATCCAGGAACAAATAATGGTCAGGCCAGCGTGACGCGGGCAAACTTGCGTTTACCGACTTGCAGCACATAGGTGCCGGCGCCCAGCTTGAGCCCCTTGTCACTCACAACGCCGGAGTCCAGGCGCACGCCACCGCCGTCAATCAGGCGGTTGCCTTCGCCGCTGGACGTCGCCAGCCCGGCCATTTTCAGCAGTGCGGCAATGCCGACCGGCAACCCATCCTGCGCCAGGGGCAGCGTCAACTCGGAAATCTCATCCGGGACACCACCCTTGCTGCGGTTGATGAAGTCCTGCTCGGCGGCATCGGCCGCATCGGCCGAGTGAAAGCGCGTGGTGATTTCCTTGGCCAGCGCCACCTTGGCATCTTTCGGGTTACGTCCCGCCATCACCTCGGCCTTCAGGGCCGCAATTTCCGCTTCCGACTTGAAGCTCAGCAAGGTGTACCAACGCCACATCAGCACGTCAGAGATACTGAGCACCTTGGCAAACATGGTGTTGGCATCCTCGGAAATGCCGATGTAGTTGCCCTTGCTCTTGGACATTTTTTCAATACCGTCAAGGCCTTCGAGCAATGGCATGGTCAAAATACACTGCGGCTCCTGGCCGTATTCGGCTTGCAAGTGGCGCCCCATCAACAGGTTGAATTTTTGATCGGTGCCGCCCAGTTCCAGGTCACTTTTCAAGGCCACGCTGTCGTAACCCTGCATCAGCGGGTACAAGAACTCGTGCACGCTGATGGGGGTGCCGGCGTGGAAACGGTCGTGAAAGTCGTTGCGTTCCATCATGCGTGCCACGGTGTAGCGCGCTGCCAGTTCGATCATGCCGCGCGAACCCAAAGCGTCACCCCACTCGCTGTTATAGCGAATCTCGGTTCTCGCGGGGTCCAGCACCATCGAAGCCTGGCGGTAATAGGTTTGGGCGTTGACCTCAATTTGCTCACGGGTCAAGGGCGGACGCGTGGTGTTGCGCCCTGACGGGTCACCGATCAGCGTGGTGAAATCGCCAATCAAAAAGATGACGGTATGACCCAGATCCTGCAATTGACGCAGCTTGTTGAGCACCACGGTGTGGCCAATGTGAATGTCGGGCGCCGTGGGATCCAGCCCAAGCTTGATGCGCAAGGGTTTGCCCGTGGCCTCCGCGCGGGCCAGCTTTTTCAGCCACTCATCCTGCGGGATCAACTCTTCACAGCCGCGCAGCGTCACTGCCAAGGCCTCCTTGACACGATCAGATACAGAAAATGGAGGCGTTTTGGCGTTTGTCATAAGGGTTTTTCCGGATGCAACGGATCGGGCAGGGTTTATACTCTGAGATTGTTTTTGCAGCTGATTTTACGTGGGCGTGACTGCTCTTTTTTTCTCACCTGTTGTGTCTTTTACACAAGCCTCATCCCAGGATTCACTTTGATCAAGCAAATTATTGCGATCGGCCAGGTTTTTTCAAGCACTGCCGCCCGTTGGATCAAGCAGCACCCGAAACGCGTGACGGCCACTGTGGCGGCCTTGTTGCTGAGCGGTGGCGGTGGCGCCTTTGCTGTGGCGTCGCTCGGCCCCGACGCCGCTGACCTGCCGGTTCGGGAAATACTCGAAACCGTGCAACCCTTGGCTTATTCCGACTATAGCCGCGAGGCTGAATCTGCGTATGTGCTCTACCGCACAGATAGCACGCGCTCCAATGACACCGCAGACACGCTGCTCAAGCGCCTGGGCATTGACGACACGCAGGCTGCGGCTTATCTGCGCAGTGACAACAGCGCCCGGCAGATTTTGCTGGGCCGCAGTGGCCGCCAGGTGACCGCAGAAGCGCTCAGCGACCAGCGCCTGAACAAACTCACCGCCCGCTGGACCGCCGACAACGAGGGTCAATTCCAACGTCTGGTCATCGAGCGTACTGGCAATAACTTCACCACGCGACTGGAAACCGCCGCCTTGCGCGCCAGCAGTCAACTGGCCAGCGGCACCATTCAGAGTTCATTGTTCGTCGCCACCGATGAAGCCAAGATACCCGATGCCGTTGCTGTGCAATTGGCCGAGATTTTTTCGGGCGACATCGACTTTCGCCGCGAACTGCGCAAGGGCGACCGCTTTTCAGTGGTCTATGAAACCCTTGAAGGCGACGGCGAGCCGCTGCGCACGGGTCGCGTCTTAAGCGCCGAATTTGTCAATGCCGGCAAATCCCATCAGGCCATGTGGTTTGACGAACCTGCTGCCGGACAAACACGCGACAGCCTGCAGGCCGGGAACCCCAGCAGCAAAGGCGGCTATTACACGCTCGATGGCCAAAGCCTGCGTCGCGCCTTCCTGAGCTCACCCGTCGCCTTTTCGCGCGTCAGCAGCGGATTTGCCATGCGCTTTCACCCGGTCCTGAAACAAATGCGCGCCCACCTTGGCACTGACTTTGCAGCCAGCACCGGCACACCGGCGCGCACGGTGGGTGATGGTGTGGTGACCTTCGCAGGTGTTCAGAACGGGTATGGCAACGTCGTTTTCATCAAACATCGCGGCGAGACCGAAACGGTGTATGCCCACTTGAGCAAGCTCCTGGTCAGCCGAGGTGACAAGGTCAGCCAAGGTCAGACCATCGGCCTGGTCGGCTCGACGGGCTGGGCAACCGGCCCCCACCTGCACTTTGAAGTGCGCAACAAGGGCGTCCAGCAGGACCCCATGAAAGTGGCCCAGAAGAGCGAAACGGTGCCAGTCACAACAGCAAGCAAGCCCGTTTTTGACCAAATGGCACAACAAGCCCGCGTCGCGCTGGCCGCCGCCGCCAGCATGGAAGTGAGCAGCGCGCAGTAAGTGCCCTGGCCGCGTCGCGCGTGACGGAGTTATTCATTGGCCTGATGTCAGGCACCTCAATGGACGGTGTCGATGGCGTCTTGGCCGACTTCAGCACCTCACCGCTCACGGTGCGCGCCCATGCAAGCGCCGCAATGAAACCTGCCCTGAAAGCTGAGTTACTGGCACTCAACCAGCCAGGAGCCAATGAATTGCATCGCGCCGCCTTGGCAGCCAACGCGCTGATGCGCGTCTATGCCGGCGTGGTCCAACAACTGCTGTCCAGTTCTGCCACTGCGCCTGGGCAGGTTCAGGCGATTGGCGCCCACGGGCAAACCGTTCGGCATCAGCCCCAACAGCACGACGCCACGGGTTACACACTGCAACTCGCCAATCCGGCCTTGCTGGCTGAATTGACCGGCATCGATGTGGTGGCGG
>JBASJO010000357.1:0-8511 GCA_049655365.1 Rhodoferax sp.
GTGGTTGTCATCCTGGCGTTTTTGATCCCGGTCTCCTGGCTTGCCTACAAACAGTTGGGCAATCCGGTGGCTGCCGTGGTTTACGGTCAACAGCTGCCAAAAATCGCTGAGCTTGAGCAGCATTTGATGACGGCGCCCGACGAGCGGCAGGTCATCAAGGAATATCTGCGGCGTGCGCATGACTTTGAGCGCAAACTTGCCGAATTGCCCGCTTCCCTGGAACAGGAAAAAAGGGCGCAAAAGGAGATGATTCAAAGCTTGATGGAGGCGCACGCTGAAGAGTCGGTCATTGTGGCGGCGCGGCGCCAGTTAGCCGCGATGCCGCGTGATGAAGATGCGGCGCGCGCGCGCTGGACGCAGGCCCGGCAGGAAAATTTGATGCGTGCCCAGCCTTTGGCTGGCATGCCGGCCCATACCCAGCCCTTCGCCGGTGATCCGCAGGGAACAGCGCAGGAGCAGGAAAAGTTCGAGGTATCGCGGCGTAATTTTCTGGCCCTGATGTTTTGTCTCATGATTGGCACGGCGGGCTTGCCCCATTTGCTGACCCGCTTTTACACCACCCGAACCGTCGCTGAAGCCAGGAATTCTGTTACCTGGTCGCTGTTTTTCATTGCACTTTTGTACCTCTCGGCGCCAGCCCTGGCTGTTTTGGTGAAGTACGAGGTCATGAGCCAGTTGGTGGGCATGCGCTTTGATGCCCTGCCGGTCTGGATTGCCCAGTGGGCCAAGCTCGATCCCGCCCTGATATCCGTCAGTGACATCAACGGTGACCATATTCTGCAGTTTGCCGAGCTCCAGCTGGGTCCCGATATCGTCATGCTGGCCACCCCTGAACTTGGCGGTCTGCCCTATGTGGTGTCGGGCCTGGTGGCGGCGGGCGGTCTGGCGGCCGCTTTGTCGACAGCGGATGGCTTGCTGTTGACCATCGGCAACGCCTTGGCCCATGATCTGTTTTACTGGCAGGACACCGACCGTGCCGGCGCGGTGCGCCGTGTCATGCTGTCCAAATTTGCACTTTTGCTGGTGGCCCTGGTTGCGGCCTATGTGGCGGCGCAGCGTCCCGCCGACATCCTGTTTCTGGTTTCAGCTTCCTTTTCCCTGGCCGGTTCAGCCTTTGTGCCGGTCATGATTCTGGGAATTTTCTGGCGCGGCGTGACGCGTGTGGCGGCCGTCGCTGGCATGCTGACCGGCTTGTTGACAACGCTTTACTACATGGTGATCAACCTGAGCACCGTCAGGACGCTGCTGTCCTTGAAAGGTTCCGGCCTCTGGTTCGAGATTGAGCCAGTCTCCGCTGGCGTCTTTGGTGTGGGCGCAGGGCTGCTGGTCACGGTGGTCCTGAGCTGGCTGACGCGGGGTTCTGCTGCTTCTTCAAGGTGTTCGAAGCTGGTTGATTCAGGGCTATAATCGCCAGTTACCTTACCGCACCTCAATTAGACGCTGAGGGCGGTTTTTTGCCTCACAAGAGGTTTATCCAGAAGGAGTTTCAATGCGTCATTATGAAATTATCCTCATGATCCATCCGGATCAGAGCGAGCAGGTTCCAGCCATGCTGGAGCGTTACAAAGGCATGATTGTTGCCGGCGGTGGCAAAGTGCACCGTGTCGAGGACTGGGGTCGCCGCCAGTTGGTCTATCTGATCAACAAGCTGGCCAAAGCCCATTACCTGTGCGTCAACATTGAAGCTGACCAAGCGGTCATGGCCGAACTTGAGCATGCATTCAAGTTCAACGATGCCGTGTTGCGCCATTTGACGGTTCTGAAGAAGAAAGCTGAAACCGGCCCATCTTCCATGATGAAGACCGTTGAGCGTGAAGATGCTCGCAAAACGCAGCAAGCCGAATACCAGGCTTAAATTTCTTGAGTGACAACACCTAGTGCGACCGTTGCCGTTAACCAATTGGTTTTGACGGCGCAAATTGTCGAATCGAGCACCATGCGTTATACGCCCTCTGGTGTGCCGGCTTTGAATTGTTTGTTGGAGCATGCCTCCGAAGCACTTGAAGCCAGTCAGGTAAGACAAGTCAAGGCACTTCTGAAGTCTGTGTCATTTGGTTCCGTGGCTGAGCGATTGGCCCAACAGGAAATAGGAAGCAGTTGGCTCTTCAAGGGCTTTTTGGCTTCCCCACGTGGCACTAAACAACTGGTGTTTCATGTTCAAGAATTTGCTCAAAGTTAAAGTTTTTTAAAATTCAAGGAGTCCATCATGGCCGGACCAAAACGTTTCAACAACAAAGACAAGCGCCCCAAGCGCCCCGCACAAAATCTGCTTTTCAAGCGCAAGCGCTTTTGCCGTTTCACGGTCACTGGCGTTGAAGAAATCGACTACAAGGACATCGATACCTTGCGCGATTTCATTGCCGAAAACGGCAAGATCATTCCCGCTCGCCTGACGGGTACACGCGCTATTTTCCAGCGTCAACTGAACACGGCTATCAAGCGCGCACGCTTTTTGGCCATGCTGCCTTACAGCGACCAGCACAAGATCTAAGGACCACAACCATGCAAATCATTCTGCTCGACAAGGTGGTGAACCTTGGTACCCTGGGTGAAATCGTCCGCGTCAAGGACGGTTATGCCCGCAATTTCCTGATCCCTTCCGGTCGCGCCCGTCGCGCCACCGCATCTGCCAAGCAAGAGTTCGAAGCACGCCGTGCTGAACTCGAAAAGGCGGCAGCCGCCAAACTCGCCGAATGCCAGGCGATCGGTGAGAAACTCGCCGGCCATACCTGCAAGCTGACGCAAAAAGCCGGTGTGGATGGTCGCTTGTTTGGTTCCGTGACCAATGCCGACATCGCTGAAGAGCTGACCAAGGCCGGTTTTGCTGTGGCCAAGTCGCAAGTACGCATGCCGAACGGTCCGATCAAAACCGTCAGTGACAGCATGGTCAGTGTCGCTTTGCACACCGACGTGGTGGTTGACATCACGGTTTCCGTTTACGGCGAAACTGCCTGATAGCGGCTCATTCAAAAAAACCGCCCGTGGCAACATGGGCGGTTTTTTTTTGGGTGCGTTCGTCTATGAAGTCGTCAGGCCTTTGAATAGCATGTACGCCGCCAGCAGGTACAAAATACTGGCAAAGATGCGTTTGAGGCGTTTGACGGGTAGTTTGTGTGCTGCCTTGGCGCCCAGGGGGGCAGTCAAAACGCTGCAGCTCGCAATGACCAGCAGGCCTGGCAACCAGATATAACCCAAAGAGTAGGCCGGCAGTTGCGCCAGCTTGAGACCACTCAGCACATAACCTGTTGCATTAGCCAGCGCAATGGGAAAACCGAGCGCGGCCGAGGTGGCAACGGCATGGTGGATGGACACATTCACCCAGGTCATGAAGGGCACGCTGATAAAGCCGCCACCGGCACCGACCAGTCCCGACAGGAAACCAATCACCGAGCCGGCACCGAGCAAACCGGCTGTTCCGGGAACCTCCCGGCTGGGCGGCGGCTTCTTGTCCAAAAACATCTGGGTCGCTGAAAAGCCGACAAACACGGCAAAGAAAATGGCCAGCGAGGACCCTTTGAGCAGGGCAAAGACACCCATGCTGCCGAGCAGGCTGCCCAGCACGATACCAGGCGCCAGTTTTTTCACCAGGTCCCAGCGCACGGCGCCCCGTTTGTGGTGCGCCCGCACACTGGAGACGGAGGTGAAGACGATGGTCGCCATCGAGGTGGCAATGGCCATCTTGATTGTCAGTTCCGGTGCCACGCCAATCTTGCTCAGAATGATGGTCAGAAAGGGCACCATGATCATGCCGCCACCGATGCCCAGGAGTCCGGCCAAAAAACCGGTGCAAAGCCCGAGGGTTGCCAGTTCAGCAATCAAGAGGAGGTCGAGCAGCATGAAGCAAGAAGCAAGAAGAAAATAGGGTGCCTGCGCGTGTCACCGGATCCGCATCCTGAACCGGGGTTCAGGTGGGCGAGGTCAGTCGATGTCTTGGGTTCATCTAACGCGAGACGATCACGCTGACAGGACAATGTTCCAAGCCCGGGCTCTATGAGCATTGGTTCAAGGAAATATAAAACCCGGCATACACGGCAGGCAAATCGATTGTAGTGTCGGCCAGGCGGGCCTTGAGCAGAAAGGCGTAAAAAATGACGACTTTTTCAGGGTCGTGCAATCAACACATAGATTTCATTGACCTTGATCATGCCCAGTTCCATGCGCGCCTTTTCCTCAACCATTTCGAGCCCTTCTTTCAAGTCCCGCACTTCAGCAGCCAGTTGCTGGTTGGCCTGAGCCGCTTGTTGATTGAGTTGGGCTTGCGTCTTGAGTTGCGCCTGCAACTGTGCCACGTTCGGGATGCTGCCGCGCCCCGACCACAACTGCGCGTGCAAGATCACGAGCAGTGCAATCAGGGCGAGCATCACCGAACGTGAGCCCATGGTTTTCTTCAGCGAAGGTTATAAAAGGCCGCGCGCCCGGGGTAGCTGGCGATCTCACCCAGGTCCTCTTCGATGCGCAGCAATTGGTTGTATTTGGCCATGCGGTCAGAGCGGCTGAGTGACCCGGTCTTGATTTGCAGTGCGTTGGTGCCCACTGCGATGTCGGCAATGGTGGAGTCCTCGGTTTCACCCGAACGGTGGCTGATGACGGCCGTGTAACCGGCCTTTTTGGCCATCTCGATGCAGGCAAAAGTTTCGGTCAAGGTGCCAATCTGGTTGATCTTGATCAGGATCGAATTGGCAATACCCTTGTCGATGCCTTCCTTGAAAATTTTGGTATTCGTGACGAACAGGTCGTCACCCACGATTTGCACCTGTTTGCCCAGGCGATCCGTCAAGACTTTCCAGCCGTCCCAGTCGCCCTCGGCCATGCCGTCTTCAATGCTGATGATCGGGTATTTGTCAACCCAGGTGGCCAGCATGTCGGTCCAGGCTTCGGCGCTGAGCACCAGGCCCTCGCCCTTGAGGTGGTACTGACCGTCCTTGTAAAACTCGCTGGCAGCGCAATCCAGGCCAATGGCAATCTGTTCGCCGGCGGTGTAGCCAGCCTTGTCGATCGCCTGCAAGATCAACTGGATGGCAGCTTCATGGTTTTCCACGCTGGGAGTAAAGCCACCTTCGTCACCGACAGCGGTGCTCATGCCTTTTTCGTCGATAATTTTCTTCAGGGCATGAAACACTTCAGCACCGTAGCGCAGGGCTTCCCGGAACGTGGGGGCGCCCAGCGGGATGATCATGAATTCCTGCAGATCGAGGCTGTTGTTGGCATGGGCACCGCCGTTGATGACGTTCATCATCGGCACCGGCAATTGCATGCCGCCCATGCCACCAAAGTAACGGTACAGCGGCAGGCCGGACTCCTCGGCGGCAGCGCGGGCCACAGCCATGGACACAGCCAGCATGGCGTTGGCGCCCAGGCGGCTCTTGTTCTCGGTGCCGTCCAGGTCAATCAGCGTTTTGTCCAGAAAAGCTTGCTCGGATGCGTCCAAGCCGAGTACCGCTTCGGAAATTTCGGTGTTGATGTACTCGACCGCTTTCAGCACGCCCTTGCCCAGGTAGCGGGACTTGTCGCCATCACGCAACTCAATGGCTTCACGGCTGCCCGTGGAAGCGCCAGACGGCACGGCAGCGCGGCCCATGGTGCCGGACTCCAGCAACACATCACACTCGACCGTGGGGTTGCCACGCGAGTCCAGAATTTCACGACCGACGATATCGACAATTGCACTCATGGGTTTTTTTCTCCAAAAAATTTAACGGAAATAAGGCGCGATCAATGGGATCAAGCGGAAAAATCGTTTTCAAGGAAGCCATGCCGCTTGGTTACCTGGTCCAGTGCCAACAGGGTTTCAAGCAGGGCTTTCATGTGTTTCAGTGGCACGGCGTTGGGGCCGTCGCTCAGGGCCTGGGCTGGATTGGGGTGGGTTTCCATGAACAGGCCGGCCACACCGACCGCCACGGCCGCACGCGCCAGCACGGGCACCATCTCACGCTGACCGCCGCTGCTGGTGCCCTGGCCGCCGGGCAACTGCACCGAGTGGGTGGCATCGAAGACCACGGGCGCACCCGTGTCGCGCATGATGGCCAGCGCGCGCATGTCGCTCACCAGGTTGTTATAGCCAAAGCTCACGCCGCGCTCGCAGGCCATGAAGTTGTCTTCTGGCAGACCTTTTTCACGGGCGGCGGCGCGGGCCTTGTCGATCACGTTTTTCATGTCGCCAGGCGCCAGAAATTGCCCCTTTTTGATATTCACAGGCTTGCCGGATTGCGCCACTGCGCGAATGAAGTCCGTTTGGCGGCATAAAAAAGCCGGCGTTTGCAGCACGTCGACCACGGCTGTCACTTGGGCGATCTGGTCTTCGGAGTGAATGTCGGTCAGCACCGGCAAGCCCAACTCACGTTTGACCTTGGCCAGAATTTCAAGACCCTTGTCGATGCCAGGTCCCCGAAAGGTACTGCCGCTGGAGCGGTTGGCCTTGTCAAAGCTGCTTTTGAAAATGAAGGGAATGCCCAGGCTGGCGGTGATTTCCTTCAGCGTGCCGGCCGTGTCCATTTGCAATTGCTCGGACTCGATGACACAGGGACCGGCGATCAGGAAAAACGGCTGCTGCAAGCCGACGTCAAAACCACACAGTTTCATCAGGCCACCGCTTTCTCGTTGCTGGAACTGGCTTGATGCTCCAGGGCTGCCCGCACGAAGGCATTGAAAAGAGGATGTCCATCCCAGGGCGTGGATTTGAACTCGGGGTGAAACTGGACACCCACATACCAGGGGTGCACGTCTTGCGGCAGTTCCACAATCTCGGTCAGGTGCTCGCGCTGAGTGAGGGCAGAAATCACCAAGCCGGCCTGGCGCAAGGTGTCGAGATAATTCACATTGGCTTCGTAGCGATGGCGATGGCGCTCGGTCACCACGTCGCCATAAATTTTGTGGGCCAGCGTGCCTTTGGCCACGTCCGAGCTTTGCGCGCCCAGGCGCATGGTGCCACCCAGGTCGGAGTCCTGGTTGCGCGTCTTGATGCTGCCGTCCGCGTCTTTCCATTCGGTGATCAGGGCAATCACGGGCTGGGACGTACCCGGGTTGAATTCGGTGCTGTTGGCCTCGGTGAGACCGGCCACATGGCGCGCAAATTCGATGGTGGCCACTTGCATGCCCAAACAAATGCCGAGGTAAGGCACCATGTTTTCGCGGGCGAAGCGGGCCGCGCAGATCTTGCCTTCCACGCCGCGCACGCCAAAGCCGCCCGGCACCAGAATGGCGTCGAACTTGGCCAAGCGTGCGACGTTGTCAGGGGTGATGGTTTCGGAGTCGATGTAGTCGATCTTGATGCGCACGTGGTTTTTCATGCCGGCATGCCGCAAGGCTTCATTGAGCGATTTGTAGCTGTCGCTCAGTTCCACGTATTTACCCACCATGACGATGTTGACATCGCCTTGCGGGTGGGCGGTTTCATACACCAGTTCGTCCCAGCGTTTCAGACTGGCGGGTGGCGTATTCAGGCGCAGCTTGTCGCAGATCAGGCCGTCCAGGCCTTGTTCATGCAACATGCGCGGCACCTTGTAGATGGTGTCCACGTCCCACATGGAGATGACGCCCCAGTCCGGTACGTTGGAAAACAGCGAGATTTTTTGCCGCTCTTCGTCCGGGATGGGCCGGTCGGCACGGCACAGAAGGGCATCGGCCTGAATGCCGATTTCCCGCAACTGCTTGGCGGTGTGCTGGGTTGGTTTGGTTTTGAGTTCGCCGGCCGCCGCGATCCATGGCACGTAGCTCAGATGCACGAAGGCGCTGTTGTTGGGGCCGAGCTTGAGGCTCATCTGGCGCACGGCTTCCAGAAAGGGCAGGGACTCTATGTCACCCACAGTGCCGCCGATTTCGACAATGGCCACATCCACCGCTTCGGGGGTGCCGAAGCGCGCGCCGCGCTTGATGAAATCCTGAATTTCATTGGTCACGTGGGGGATGACCTGCACGGTCTTACCCAGGTAGTCGCCACGGCGCTCCTTTTCCAGCACGCTTTTATAGATCTGACCCGTGGTGAAGTTGTTGGCCTTGCGCATCCGTGTTTCCACAAAGCGTTCATAGTGGCCCAGGTCGAGATCGGTTTCGGCGCCGTCGTCGGTGACGAACACCTCACCATGCTGCATGGGCGACATGGTGCCAGGATCGACGTTCAGGTAGGGGTCAAGCTTGATTAAAGTGACTTTGAGGCCTCGCGATTCCAAAATCGCTGCTAAGGAGGCTGAGGCGATTCCCTTGCCAAGGGAAGACACCACACCGCCGGTGACGAAGACAAATTTGGTCATGTCAGAGGGAGCTGCACGCTCGGGGAGGTGGTAAAGCGAAATTATACAGGCCACCAGCTTCAGACCTGTTGCACCATGAGGCGTTGGCAAGGAACGGGTAGGCCGCTTCAAGCTCTGCTACATTGCCGGCATGAATGAGCTTGCTGGAAAACATATTGTTCTTGGGCTGACGGGTGGTGTTGCCTGCTACAAAGCGGCCGACTTGTGCCGGGCCCTGGTCAAGGAGGGCGCAACGGTACAGGTGGTGATGACGGAAGCCGCGCAG
>JBASJO010000358.1:0-2963 GCA_049655365.1 Rhodoferax sp.
GATCACCAGCCGCTGGGACTGCCCGGCGGCAAAACGCACCCGAACCTGCTGTCCCGGCAGCAAACCCTTGCTGACGCCGGCCGGCAATTCGAGCCGCCACTCAATGGTTTGCGACACCGCATCGGCCGTGGGCAAATGGCTGGTCTGGCTGGGGCGAACCCATTGGGTCGACCCGTCTGCCGCCCGCACCTGCACTTCTACCGCCGTACTGCCCTGCACCAAGCTGGAACGAGAGACTGGCACCTGGACCACAGCGCGCAGCGGCAAGGGCGCGTAAATCGTCAGCAACGGCTTACCCGGAAAAGCCAGGTCACCCGACTCCGCCAGCGTTTGCAGCACAAAGGCATCGAACGGCGCCGTCACACGGGTGAAGCCCTGCGACAAACCAGACTGTTTTTCACCGGCGCTGGCCTGGTCACGACCGGCTTGCGCCGATTTGAGCTGGGCATCAGCGGTGTCCATGGCGGCCTTGCTGACAAAACCCTGGGCCTGCAGCTCACGGGTGCGATCAAAGTGGGCCTGGGCATTGCGCAGCTCGGCCTGCGCCTGCGCGGCCTGGGCCCGACTGAGTTGCACGCCGGTCTGGGTTTCACGGTCATCAATGGTGGCCAACAACTGGCCGGCGCGCACCGGGTCGCCCGCCTTGACCGCCAGCGTGACCAAGCGCCCCGAAGCTTGCGCCGACACCGTGCTTTGTTTGACCGGTTCCACCACGCCATCCATTTCAAAGCCGCTGCCCACGGCTTTGAGCTGCACCGCCGCCACGTTCACTTGCGGCGGAGTCTGGGCCAGCACCGGAAGCGCCGCCAGCGACATGAGTACAAGCAATGCCCGCCCGACCTGAGCAGGCTGAACCAGGGCGCGCGCCAAAAACGACTGTTGCATAAAGCTTCCTTCAAAAATACTGTGCCTAGTATATTTGAATACCCCCGGCAGTACACAAACGATGCTGCAAGTCCATAAAAAACCCCGAACAGTCCAGGACTTTTCGGGGTTCTTCAAATGGCCAGGAACTCGGTTTTAGAACGGAATGTCGTCATCCATGTCATCAAAACCACTCGGCGGGCGGGCCGCTGGCGCTGCGGAAACTGCCGCGCGCGCAGGCGTAGCCGCTGGACGGCCAACAGGTGCCGCACGACCATAGCCACCATCATCATCACCATGGCCGGGTTCCCCCATGCCTTGGCGACTGCCCAGCATCTGCATCTGGTCGGCGCGGATCTCGGTGGTGTATTTCTCGATGCCGTCCTTGTCGGTCCATTTGCGCGTGCGCAGGCTGCCCTCCACATAAATCTGGGCACCCTTGCGCAGGTACTGCTCGACAATTTCCGCCAGCCGGCCATTGAAAACAATGCGGTGCCATTCGGTGGCTTCGCGCATTTCGTTGCTTTGTTTGTCCTTCCACTTGTCCGTGGTGGCGATGGTGACATTGGCCACGCGGTCGCCATTGGGAAAGGTGCGCACCTCCGGATCACGTCCGAGGTTGCCGACAAGAATTACTTTATTGACTGAGGCCATGCCTGCTCCTTTGAATATTTCAGTTTAGCCGCCTTTTGCCGGATTTCAATGGCCGCGCGCCCCTGGCGCCTGCATTGGCCAGGCGATCACCAGCCACAAGACCATCAATCCCGCACACACCGCAAACAGGCTGCTGGCGCCGCCCTGCTTCATGAGCCAACCGCCGCCCATGCCACCGGCAAAGAAACCGAGCGACTGCAGCGTGTTGTAGACCCCAATGGCTGCGCCCCGGCTGGCTTGGGGCGCCAGACGCGACACGATGCTGGGCTGGCTGGCCTCCAACACATTGAAACCATAAAAAAAGACAAACAGCAGGCCGCCCAGCAGTGCCAGGCTGGGCATGGCATCCACCTGCCACCAAAGTCCAAATTGCACCAGGGCCGTCAAACCAATCGAGGTCAAAAATACAGCGCGCAAATAACCCCGCTTTTCCAGCTGAAACAGGCTGCCACCCATCACCACGAACGAGCCCAGCACCGCGGGCAAGTACACCTGCCAATGGTCTTCATGCGCCAAACCGGCCTGCACCAGCATGGCCGGCAGGGCCAGCCACATGGCCAGTTGCACCGCGTGCAGCACAAAAACGCCAAAATTGAGCCGCAGCAAGGCCGTCGAATGCAGCACGTCGGCCACGCGGCCGCGCGGCTGGTCCTTGTGTTGCAGCGGCTCGGCGGGCACCCACCAGACCACCGCGGCCACGCCCAGCAACGCCAGCACCCCGGTCAGGGCAAAAATCCCCACCAGCCCGATCCATCCCGCCAACACCGGCGCCGCCACCAGCGACAAGGCGAACATCAGGCCGATGCTGGCCCCGACCATCGCCATCGACTTGGTGCGCACCACGTCGCGCGTCTGGTCGGCCAGCAAGGCCGTGACGGCGGCCGACACCGCACCGGCCCCTTGCACCGCCCGGCCAATGGCCAGCCAAGTGAGCGACGGCGCCCAGGCCGCCAGCAAACTGCCCGCGGCAAACACCAGCAGGCCAAAAATGATCACGGGTTTGCGACCGACCCGGTCAGAAGCCAGGCCATACAAGAATTGCAGCATGGCCTGCGTCAAACCGTAAATACCCATGGTCAACCCGACCATGGCGGCATCATCGCCGCCCGGGTAGCGCGCTGCCTCGATGGCAAACACCGGCAAAATCAGGAACAGGCCCAACATGCGCAGGGCAAAGATGGACGCCAATGAAGAACTGGCGCGCAATTCCAGCGCCGTCATGGCGGTCCCGGTTTGGGCGCTGGCAGACACCAGTGGCGCGTTCACATCTGACAAGGGCTTCTCCGACATCTCAAGCTCAACCCGGATGGGCTACAAGCGCTGCATTGTCCCTGATTCCGGGCAATTGCCTGGCCGACCCACAGCCGCATGGCATCAGTCGGGCGATGCGCTTTGCGAAGGTCAAGGCGGAGTCCGCGCAGCGGACGGGGGACACGTAGCAAAGC